>JAGVUS010000095.1 GCA_019136175.1 Chloroflexota bacterium
TGCAAAAGTGAATTGCGATTTGGGGCTTCTGGATCCCAATATCGCCAGGGTGATTGAACAGGCGGGTGGCGAGATCATGAATGGCGACTGGAACGACCAGTTTCTTGTTGATCCATTCCAGGCGGGTGCGGGAACCAGCCACAACATGAACACCAACGAAGTCATTGCCAACCGGGCAACCATCCTGCTCGGTGGCAAATTGGGCGAATACCGGGTTCATCCCAACGACCACGTGAACATGTCCCAATCCACAAATGACACCATTCCAACCGCGATCCGGTTGGGCTGCTTGTGGCGATTGGATGAGCTCGTCACAGTTATCAAGGATTTAACATCCGCCCTCTACCTCAAAGCGGATGAATTTGATGAAGTCATTAAATCCGGTCGCACCCATCTTCAGGATGCCGTTCCCGTCCGGCTTGGACAGGAATTTCACGCCTACGCCCGGGCAGTGGAACGGGACGGGCAAAGGATTCTTAATTCCGCGAAAAGTATCACCGCAGGATGGTGGCAGACCTGATGGATCGAACCGGGTTGCACCTGGAAACATCCGATGACCTGTTTGAGTCCATGCAATCCATGGCAGATATGGCAGATTTCTCAGCCTCCCTGCGTACCCTTGCAATCACCCTGGTGCGAATTGCCAACGATTTTCGCCTGCTATCCTCCGGTCCTGCCACGGGTCTTGATGAAATCCGCCTGCCTGCTGTCCAGCCAGGTTCCAGCATTATGCCCGGCAAAGTCAATCCCGTCATGGCGGAAATGCTGAACATGGCAATGTTTCATGTAATGGGCTGTGATACAACCATTTGCCTGGCAGCCCAGGCGGGGCAGTTGGAATTAAATGTCATGATGCCAATCATCGCCCACAATCTTTTTGAATCCATGCAGGTGATGATTGGTTCCATTGCAGCATTTACACAATATTGTGTCGTTGGAATCCGGGCAAACCGGGGCAAAGCCGAAGGGTGGCTGGCACGCAATACCATCCTGGTAACTGCGTTAAATCCAATCATCGGATATGCAGTTGGAGCCGCCCTGGTGAAAGAAGCGCTGGCACGTGACATTACCATCCAGGAGCTGGCACTGGAAAAAGCCCGCCTGGGAGTACTGCGTCACCGAACAACAGGCGTCGAGATCTCACCCGAAGAGATTGAAGCAGTATTCAAAGACTTGCGGAAATTTACCGAAGGTGGATTGCTCGGAATGGGCAGCGGTTAGGCAGCAATCTTCTTATCTGCCCTGCTCTGCTGCATGGAGTGCTGCACCGATGATGCCTGCCTGGTTTTCCAGTTTGGCTGGTAGAACCTTCACGGGCACATCCAGGAAAGGCAGGAATTTTTCTGCCTGACGGCTTATGCCCCCTCCAAGGACAATTAAATCCGGCCAGAAGAGGGAATGTATTTCATTTAGGTAATCATTTAATGCCTTTGCCCAACGCTTCCAACTCATTTCCTTTTCCTGCCGGGCTGCATCGGAGGCACGATGTTCAGCATCCTTGCCCCCCATCTCCAAATGACCAAATTCCGTATTTGGGACAAGGTGCCCATCCGTAAAAATGGCAGAACCAATCCCGGTACCAATGGTCAGGAAAATAACCACCCCGCGCGGATAATCCCGACCAATCCCAAAGCGCATCTCAGCAATCCCGGCGGCATCCGCATCATTGACCACCGATACAGGGCATTTGGTTGCACTGCTGAATAATGTATTCGCGTCCAAGCCAATCCAGCTTTTATGAACATTGGCTGCAGTTAAGGCAATCCCATTTCGAATGACTGCCGGGAAACCAGCACCTATTGAGCCTTCATAATGGAAAAATTCGACCATGGTTTTGACAACCTGGGCGACATCTTCCGGTTTGGCATTCTCCGGCGTGGGAATTCGTTCCCGGGGAGTGAGCAACTTGCCGGTTTCCACATCAACAATTGCACCCTTGATCCCTGATCCACCAATATCAATTCCCAAAACGCTCATGGTTTACTCCTTGCTTGGATTGGATAATTATGGACAGCCATTTTGCAGGTGTTCCTCATAGGTCACGGCAAAGGAATGCCGACCCGACTCATCACATTTGGCTCTGAAATAATAATACGGTGTTTGGGCTGGATATGCAACTGCAACAAGGCTGCTCATTCCCGGATTGCAAATTGGTCCCGGCGGCAACCCCTGGTATTGATATGTATTGTAGTAAGAATCAATCAGTAAATCCTGGCTGCTGAGCGGATTCGTCCACCAGGTGTTTTGTTGACCGTTATACCCAATTGCATACTGTACAGTGGGATCACTGTCCAATTTCATGGAAATACCAAGACGGTTGTAAAAAACCGATGCAATGGTTGGCATCTCGTCATCCACGATTGCTTCCCGCTCAACAATCGAGGCAAGTGTAATCGCCTCTTTTACGGTTAATCCCTGCTGTTCCCACGCAGAGCCAAGGCGGGAATATGCCTCCATTTCAAAACGATTGACAAATGCCCTGACAATATCTTCCGCACCCAACTTTCTCTTTAACACGTACTCACCCGGATACAAATATCCTTCCAATGTATCACCCTCACCCACACCAACAGGTCGAAGATATTCGGGCGGGTTTCGCACCAGGTCCAGGAAGTCCATCGGATCGGTATAAAAGCCATAACTGGATAAGGCTTCGGCAACTTCTTCAGACCGCCAGCCTGCAAGAAGGACAAATGTAATTTCCTCAGTGATGGCACTTTGTAACACATGTGCAATGTCCACGGCAGTCATACTGGCACTCAAGGAGTATTGCCCTGCCTTCATTCCTGTATCCAATCCCGCGTATAACAGGTAAGCCCGAAATGCTTGCGAATTGGCAATCAATCCTTCCTGTTCCAATCGCAATGCCACAGAATTTACGGATTCTCCATCCTGAATCTTAAAAAGGCGGTTGGAATCGCCGGAATCGAATGGGATCAATAAATCATTCTGGTTTGCCAGGATCAGGGTTCCATAATACGTTTTGTCAATCACGTTCAAATGCGGGCTTGCCGCCCCAAAGGAACGTTCTGCCAGTTTGGGTATCCGGTCAATCGACCATATCGCCCACAAACCAACCAGGATCAGGAGACCCAAAATAAAAAACAACACCGGTTTGCCACACCCGCCTGAAGTTTGCTTCATTTTTTCTCCTCATCCAGATTGGCATTCCAGATTGGCATCCTTGTTCTCCAAGTAGAAATCCAGGTAGGACTGCAGGATAACCGTTGCAGCAATATCATCCATATGACCTTGCCATCGGCTGCGCCCAACGCCCAGGTGCCTGCCTGCCAGGCGCGCCTCTCGGGTGCTTCCGCTTTCATCCCACATTCTGACCGGGATGGTTGTTTGTTCCCGGATTGCCTCAGCAAGTCTCCCCGCCCTGCGCCCGGCAGGGTTAGGGTTGCCATCCACATCCAAAGCCTGCCCCACGATAATTAATTCAACTTCCCGCTCGGCAGCAATTTGGGCAATTGCTGCTGCATCCAGTTTCCGGGACACATGCCGGATGATTGTCAGCGGATTGGCTATCGTTCCTGTCGCATCACTGATTGCAATGCCAATCCGTACCTCACCCGGATCAACTCCCAGGACACGCCGCGAATCTTCCATTATTTGACCTCCAAATTCAGGCGAAAGGGAAGAAACGGCAGCCACCGCCACCATTTTGGGTGGCAGGTAATGACTGGTTGTTCCTGGAGAGGTATTCCCTTCATAAGTTCATTCTTCACAACCTCGCTGGGTTGCCGAAGAAGGCTTCGCTCGATCTGATCCAGATCCAATTCGGGTATAACAACACGGCTGGCTTTCATATCCCAGGCGTAGGTATCATTACTCATCTGCCTGGCTGAACCAATCGGTTCCATGGTGATTTCCCCTGTAACCGGAACCTTATCAGCGGGTAACAAGGCATTTAGCGCCAGGCTGGCTGTCTGCTCCAGGTCGCTGGCGGCAATCATCATCCCCTGATAATTGACC
>JAGVUS010000327.1 GCA_019136175.1 Chloroflexota bacterium
TGCCAGAGATTACCCGCCATATCCACCACCCCATAAGGACTGGCATTATCAAGGGTCTGATAACCGTCACGGATGGAGCCGTCATAGTACCCCACCGGCGTGGTCTCACCACCCTTGCCCATAATGCTTTCAAATACATCCCGGCTGGCATAAAAATTTGCCCGGTTTCGTTCGATGGTGTCACCCCACGGATAGGCTCGCTCATCCACGCCGCGGGCAGCCTTCTCCCATTCCATCTCCGTGGGCAGCCGCGCGCCCATCGCATTGCAATAAGCATTGGCGCCAAACCAGGTGACCAGTGCAACCGGGTGGTTTTCATAACCAGGCAGCGGGGTCACTTTTCCATCCTTCATCACCAGGCGGGTGCCTGGATCTTGAATGGGATAATGCAGGTAATCCCCGGCATCAATCAGCTCTTCGTGCTTGTACCCGTCAAACGGTTCACCCGGGTAATAGCCCAGAATTTCCCCATCCTGCAATTTCAGATCACCTGATTCCAATGCCTGGTTGAGATATTCCGCATACTGGGCATTCGTGACGTGCGTGACCATGATCTCATAATCCTCATCCAGCGAGACCACCTTGCTGTGAATGCCATAATAAAAGTCCCCGGCGGGAACCAGCACCCACGAATTCGGGTCCACGCCCGTATCAATATACTTCGTGGATTGTGGCAGCGCCGGTGTGGTGCATCCGGTGAGGATGATTGCCATAACCAGGAAGATGGGAATGAGTTTGTTCATGATTGCACCTCCCCATCGGAATTCAAGCCCGTCTCCTGCATCTCCTTCTTCCAACGTCCCGAACGGGTAAACAGGTCTCCCAACCGCCAGAACATCAAAACGCCCAGCAAAACCAGCACCGAGAACAAGCCAATATCCCCAAGGATGATGACCACATCCACAAGGGGCTGTTGATTTAACTCGGTCACATACAATCGCTTGGTTTCCAGGACAGCAACCGCTCCAAACGCCAGGTCGGAAGCCAGCACAACCACCCAGCCAAACCACTGGCGAACGCGTCCTTTCAATCCGGAAAGATCGGCATAATAAAGCAAGATAATCGTGGCAATTATCCCGGAGAGAACATGCCAGTGCCCGGTCAGCGCAATCCGCTCCTCGCGGTGCGCCCAGGTGCGGATGATTTCATCCAGCTTCACCGCCATGAAGATGCCCAAAAAAGTAACAACAAAGTTCATATAAATCATCTGCCACAACGCCCCAAACTTAATGGGATCGTGGAAGAGTGCCGAGAGTTTCTGAAGAAAACCGGGACGGGCAATACCCAGTTCCGCCAGCCGCTGGCGTGTAATTTTGCGCCAGCCAAAAATCACCAGTAATACTGAAGCAACCAGCACCGGCATGGAGCCAACATTGATAATAATATGGGCGGCAGGCTGGTAAGGCACAATCATCCAGACGCCAATGGCAATAATGATCGTCCCAATCATTAACAGCGGAATTGCCCATTTTTGCAATTTACCCTTAAAACCAAACCAGCGGCAGAGAATCAGGGTCAGCGCAACCGCAATTAATGTGAGCATGATGTGCAGATGCCCAACGATGGCGCGCTCCAGCGGTGATTTCACCGGCTGACGGATGATATCCTCCGCCAGGAAGGATTCAAACCCGTTTCCAAACAGGGAGCCAGGGACAGCGCCAAAAAGGACGGATAGCAGCGTGGTGAGCGCCATAATGAATAATGCCACGCGTTCCAAATCCACGCCCGAGCGGGTGTGAGCAAGCTCCGGATCATGGATGCGTGCCTCGCGGCTCCACGGCCAGACAGCCACCAAAAGTTGGATTCCGGCAAAGAAAATCAGCACCTGACCGGCAATAAATATCCCATGGAAAACGTAATTATGACCAAAATAAGCAAACCACAATCCAAACACCAGGGATAGGATGTAACCGAATGTGATGGTCGCGTTGATGCGCACCTGAGCCTCGGGCTTGATGCGATACAGAGCAGTGATGAGGTAGGTTTCGATTGCAACAACAGCCATGGCAATTGCGTGGTAAAGGATGATAATGCGCCCTTCCCGTTCGGCAGGATTCAGGTCATATCCCAGCGCACGAACAATGACATCCTTGACACCCAGCTCATCCATTGGACCGGAGAGCATGCCAAACATGACCGTCACCAGGGAAATCAGCGCAATGGCAACCAGCACCAATCCCTTGGTGGAACGAAACAGAAATTCAAATCGTTCTGTTATCCATTTCATGTGGACTCCTTCAGTACAGGCGGTATTTCACTCTCCCCAACCATACCAGATTCAGCCTGCTATTGCATTGACTTTTGTCAATTAGGCAAGGTGTTGCTTGCTAGCGAATCCAGGGGGTGGACGAGCTGATTTCCTCCAACCTGTTTGGTTGATCTACAAGAATCTGCCTGGTTGTCGCCTGGACAATCCCCGTGGTTTTAAAGCTTCTCAACGCCCGGCTGAAAGCCTCCGGCACAGTGGCAATCCGGGCAGCCAATTGATGATTGGGATGTTTGCGGCGGTCAATAGGCTGGGTACCTGCCTGGCTGAGTTCCAATAGCAGCTTGGCAGCCCGTGCCACCACAGTGCGAAAGGAAAGATCTTCAAAATGGCTGATCAGGCGGCGGTTGCGCCCCGCCAACACCTGCAACATCCCCAAGCCAATCCGGGGATGCAGCAGGATCATCTGTTCCAATTCGGCGGAAGAAAGCTGCCAGGTGATGGTTTCCTCCAAGGCAATCACAGTCACCGGTGCAGGTCCCCCATCCAGGGCTGCCACCTCGTTGAACATCAGGACCGGTTCGAAAATAGCCAAGATGGAAACCTGCCCCTGCGGACCGAGACGGCAGAGTTGAATCCGCCC
>JAGVUS010000444.1 GCA_019136175.1 Chloroflexota bacterium
GAAATCAACAAGCTGCTGACCATTCTCAGCGAGCAGGTGGTGAGCGATCTGCAGGCGGTTGAAAGCACCATCCTCAAGACCGGTCGGGAGTCGCTCGGTCGCAGGATCGGCGCCAACGAAGCCACCGTGGAAGACCTGGTGCTGCAGGATGAAAAACTCCTGATTGAACACTTTGGTCCCAAGGCAACCGAAGCCGCCCACGAAGGCAGAATGATTGTCACGTACCATACCTGGGAATTAATCCAGAGCCTGCGCAAGGAACCCAAGGTGGAGGAACGCGAGGAAATCCGCTCTGCCTTCCGGGAGAAACTGCAAGGGCAGCTGCGTCATGTGGGGCACGTCCACTTTGACCGGGCAACCCGGGAACTGACCCTGTGGGATGCCCTGAAGGTGGAAGCAAAGAGCAAAGGTACGGAACCGAAGAAATACATCGTGGAACGGACCCAGTCCATGTTCAACAAGTGCATTCCCTACTGGCACCTGAACACCGGCAAGCACCAGGCATTGGTCCTGCGCATGCCAGTCATCCAATTGTATTCCTTCGATACCCGCAGCCTGGACGATTTTGCCGCCCGCGAGGGATTGGACCTCAATCTCGATGACCTGTTTGTTGCCACCAACGAAACCAGACCGGAACGTTCGGATGTGGATTCCTCTCCCTACGAATTCAAGATTTTTATCGCCCGCGGCGGCGCCCCCATCTACTTCATGACCGAGCCGGAAGCCTGCCTGGCGGATTTCCAAGGCTGGCGCAGCACCCAGTCTGTGCCGATTCTGCTGGACAAGCGGCTGGAAGCCTACCTGAAGGTCTCCGGGGAGTATCCGTTCAACATCAAGGTGGAAGGCGCTTCCGATGAATTGTATTACTTCCTGATGGCGGAACATTTCGGCGTGATCGATTCACCCCTCATCCGCACCAAGGGCATCAATTCCAGCGGAACCTACAAGTACCCGGCGCAGACGATCAACCTGGGTGCAAAACGCTGGGTGGCAATTGCATCCCTGCAGCGCGGCGGGAAATATGACCGCTACATGGAAGATATTTCCCAGCTAGTGAAGGAACGCATGAGCCGCATGAGCCTGGATGACCGGTTGAACGCTCACGTGGAAACCTACTATTACCTGTGGCTGTGCGCCAACAGCACCCCAGACCCGACCATTAAGGAAGAACTGCAGAAACAGGCAAACCTGGTTGCGGACACCATCTCCAGTGAATTCGGCTACAGCCGTATGGACATTGAAGATATGACCAAGGAATTTGAGGAGAGCCTGCAGGAACAGGCTGCAGCCGAGCCGGAAAAGGGTGAGGTTGAAGAGAAACCGAAGCCAAAACCGGCACGCCGCCGTCCAACTACCCGCCGCACACCCCCGAAATCCTGATAACACCGGGGATTGTCTGAAAGCTGGTTGAGTAATTCAACTTGATTCATTCGCCCCGGCTGGTTTCCCAGTCGGGGCGAATTCTGAGCCATCCCAGGAGGGAAAATTTATGTCTGAAACCCGTAAAACCTTCCCAACCATCTTCATCCCAATTGATGCCTGGGGAGAGCAGGTGATTGAAAATGTGAGGCAGAGCACCCGGCTTTTTGAACGGGAACTGCTTCACCAAAAATGGATTGGTTTTTCCAGAACCATTTCCGCCGATAGCAGCCTGGATGACTGGCTGCCCATCCTGCAGGAGTTGCAAAACAGCCTGACAAAGGATGGACAGGACAGCTACGAACAGGCTTTTCCACAAAATCCGCTGGCACAAATCATTGTGGTCGGCAGCCTGAGTACGGCTGGAGCAGAAAGCACCGCCCAAACCCTCCTGGCAATCCGGGAGCAGCTTCGCAAGGTGGATTACCGGAATCAACTGGTGCTGCAGGTGGTGCTGGAGATTGCCCATTTCATTGGCGAAGGCACCCAGTCTTATGATCAGTGTTTCCCTCCCTTTGCCAGCCAGATGGAAAAAGCCGGGTGGAACCACCGCATCTATTTGCTGAGCAACTACACCCAGAACAATAACCTGATAGCAGCAAACCGGCAACAGGTTCGGGATGCCGGTGTTATTTTCCTGGAGGCACTGATCCTGGGGGAAAACTGGCAGCAGGATGGCGGCGGTCATGTTCTCCTGCCGGAAAAAACCGGAATCAATATCCGCGGCGGGGATGGCGAGCCAGCCATTTTCAGCGGATTTGGAGCTTTACTGCTCTGCTCCGCCCTGCCCTACCTGCAGGATTATCTCATCCAGGTCTCGGCGGGGGAGGTGCTGCAGCTGGCAGCCCAGCCGGAAACAACCGGCGCGGAAGAACGCCTGGTACTGGATCCACCGGAACTGGCGCGGCGTTCCGCCACCTTTGACGAGCGACCGGTTTTCCCCAGATTCCGGCTGCGCCTGTTCGGTGCCCGCAATCCACAGGACGGTGAATTTTCCCTGCCATTCTTTTCCCCCAAACGCAAAATCCTGAAAGCAATCCAGGCAAAACTGGAGGAATTTTCCAACAATTATCAAAGGTGGTGGAAAGCCTCCCGCCGGAAACTTCCGGAAACCGCCCTCGAACTGGCACAGGGATTACCCGGGGAACTGGTGGCGTTTGAAAAACAGCGCGATCAGCAAGTGCTGGAGCAGGCAAAACAGAAACGCTTCCTGGCAGGATTGAAAAAACTGGCAGATGCGCTGGTTGCCCCCATGCGGATTGACCTGGCGGATATCCCGGGGGACTGGATGGAGATGCCCGAACACGACCTTGGGGATATCCTGCAGCATCCCGATTTTGACCTTGCCAAGGAAAACACCAGCCACAAACAGGAATCCAACGCCACCGATCCCGTCCTGCTGGATATTCTTGGCATCTGGCGGCGGCCGGAACGGGGATTGATGTTCCTGCTCATCGGGCTGGGGGTGTGGATCCTGGTATGGGGATTCCTGGCATGGCGCGTTCCGGCTGCTGCGGTTGAAAAAGAAGTGCGCCGGATGGAGAAATTACTGAACGATGTCGCCACAGAATCAGAAACTGAATTCAGCACCAATGCAGATAAACTCCGCGACCACTGGCTGCGGGTGGGCTACCGGCTGGCAGAATGGCTGCAAAGGCGACGCGGACAGCGGTTAAACAACAACCTGCAATTCCTTGATGCCGTTCGCGGCGGATACGAGAAAGATTACCCCCTGGCGCCATACAACCCAACCCTCCTGCATGTTATGCAAACCAGCCGGTTTATCCGCCTGCTGGATGCTCCGCAGGACTGGCAGCAGGCATTGCGCGAATTGCACCTGGAACCCCAGGGAAGGCTGGGAAGCCTGGCTTCGGAAGCCACTATGCCCCCCCTCTGGCTGGATCAGCGTCCGCAGCTGCTGGTGGATTTAATCCTGGGAATCATCAAGGCGGATTATGAAGGACAGAACCAGGTGGTGCCCGGCAGCAACCCCCGGCAGGTGATGGACGGCTTGATCTCGGAATGGACCAATATCCTGGACCCGCTTGTGCCACTGAATCCATTGGAAATCCAGCGACCGGCGGTGCTGTTCTGCGCGCATGCCCCCTGCTGGCAGGATGATGTGAATGAAACATTCAAAGACCGGCTGCAGGGAGCCATCCGCATTGGATTGCGAACCGAATCGCGTATTTATTTCTACCGGGTCTTCCCGGATTTTCCCAAGTCCACCCTCTGGCGCCAGGGAGAAAAGGAGTAAAGCATGGTCATCTTTGTCACATCCCTGATCATCCTCTTGCTTGCCGGGGTTTTTACGCTCGTTAACGGCTGGCTGGATGGCTGGCTGCTCCAGCAAATGTTTTTCCTGGTTGGGCTGGATGCCTACCCTAAATGGTGGCAGCAATTATTGTTCTTTGGCGTCCTTTATGTTTTGGGATTTTTGCTGCTCTCGCTGGTGTTCATCCGCCGGGAAGTCCGCCTTGCCTATGACCCGGAACGGCGGGATGAAAGCCCGGCATACCGCCTGCTGCATGGCATCCATCAATTTATCGGCTGCAAAGGGCAATGGTGGGTGCCTTTCTTCCTGTACCCGATGATTCTGCTGCACCTGGTGGACCTGATCCTGGTGTACCAGGGACATCTCAGTGCTGGGTGGTGGTGGGTGTTTGCCGTCGGGTTGTTCGGTCTTTGGGGAATCTACGCCTTTGGCGAACCAACCATCCGCCCCAAAAAGGCACATCCAGCCGCACAGCCCGGTGAAAAAGAGCCGGAACCGGCGGACGGCGGGGAACTGATCACCGGAGACCTGGTCACCAGCCTGCGGAATGCAACCTGGTACCACGGGCAGATTACTTGCCAGCTTTCCTCTCCCCTGCCGGATTCCTCGCCCATGATGCCCACCGAAGTGCGGATTGCCTATGAAAAAATCCGCAAACTGTGTGATGGACAGCCCGCAGCGTTGGTGGATGAACAGCCTGCCGATGGAGACAGCCTGATTCAATCCATCATCAACCATATGATTCCCCGACCTGCAGATGGGAGCCTGCCCCGCCTGTACACCCACCAGGAAGAAACCCTGCGGCTGCTCAGCCCGGATCACCGGTACGATGAAGATGGCAAGCCGCTGCACGTCATCCTGGCAACACCCATTGGCAGTGGTCGAACCACCACCTCCACCATTGCCGCCTTGCAGCGCGTCCTGCAGGAGCATAAAAGCGTCCTGGTGGTTTTTCCGGATCAATACACCGGCAGACCACAGGCAGAAAAACTCCAGGAAGCGCTGAAAGAATCTCCCTGGGGATGGGCGGTCAACGTCCG
>JAGVUS010000255.1 GCA_019136175.1 Chloroflexota bacterium
GTCCAGGAACTCGGGTTCAAGGTCACCGGAGCCATAATCCACCTGGTAAGCTGCCAGCACATCCGGGTGAACAGTGACGGGTCCGGGAACCATGGGAATGGGATACGTTTTCATGGGATTACCTCACAGAGTGGAGAAACTTTGGGAACATGATGCAATACCAATTACATTGTGTATTATCCCACATTTGCATCCATCAAAAGCACCCACTTGTGGATACGCTGCTTTGCCGCCTGCACCTCGATGGTGTGAGAGGGACGGTGGGATTCAATCAAAAGTGCCCCCAGGGGAATTCGAATCCCCGTTTTGCCGCTTGCACCTCGATGGTGTGAGAGGGACGATGGGATTCAATCAATAGTGCCCCCAGGGGAATTCGAATGCCCACTTTGCCGCCTGCACCTCGATGGTGTGAGAGGGACGATGGGATGAAATCAAAGTGCCCCCAGGGGAATTCGAATCCCTGCTTTGCCGCCTGCACCTCGATGGTGTGAGAGGGACGATAGGATTCAATCAAAAGTGCCCCCAGGGGAATTCGAATCCCCGTTTTGGCCTTGAGAGGGCCGCGTCCTGGGCCACTAGACGATGGGGGCTGGCGGATGAAAATTTTATCATGGGGGGATGGGACTGTCAACAGGCGGATTTTGCGTCGAACATTAAAAATCATTGCAAATGTCATACAATCTTCATACGGTTTGGATTGACTTTCATTCCCAGCCATGCTATCATCTTAACGGATTTATCTTTTTCTTTATTATTCTGCTCTTTAACATCATTGTTCCTGGAGAAATTATTATGAGTATTGATTTTATTTTGCGTTTAATTGGCATGGTTGTTTTTGCTGTACTGGGTGTCATCTGGGGAACCTCACTTGGGGAAACTGCCAATCTCAATCCCACCCCGCAGACTTTTTCGGTAGAACAATATGCTTTCACCATTGGGCTTGTTGGGGCGTTATTCGGATTGATACTGACGCCCATGATTACCACCCGCCCGGTGCGCGCCCTGAGAACCCTGTTAACCCACATCTCCGCCCAATCCCTGTTTTCTGCAATCATGGGCTTGATTGTTGGGTTGATTATTGCTGCCCTGGCTGCATTTCCCCTCTCACGGCTGCCCGACCCATTCGGGAATATCCTTCCCTTTGTAGGCGTTCTGGTCTTTGGTTATATTGGCGTGTCGGTCTTTATGATGCGGCAGGCAGACCTGTTCCATACCTGGAAAACGCTATCGGGGCGCGGGGGAGCACCGGACGCCACCACGGAGTCTCCCAAGAGCATTGCCGAGACGCGAACGATTTTGCTGGATACCAGCGTCATTATTGATGGACGCATAGCGGATATAGCCCACACAGGTTTCCTGCCGGGCTCTTTGCTGATTCCGCGGTTTGTATTGAATGAATTGCAGTATATTGCTGATTCCCCCGACAATCTGCGGCGGCAGCGCGGCAGGCGCGGGCTGGAGGTTTTGAGCCAGCTGCAAAAAGAACCCAATATCCCGGTTCAAATCAGCGATATTGATGTGGAAGGAGTGCGCGAGGTGGATGACAAGCTGGTCATCCTGGCACGTCAACTACGCTGTCCGATCCTGACCAATGATTACAATCTGAATCGTGTGGCGGGTCTGCAGGGCGTCAGTGTCCTGAATGTGAATGACCTTGCCAATGCAGTCAAATCGGTTTTACTGCCGGGCGAGGTTTTGAATGTGCGGATCATGCAGGAAGGCCGCGAAGCCGGGCAGGGCATTGGTTATATGGATGATGGGACCATGGTGGTTGTTGAGAATGGTCGTGAATACATGAACATGGAAACCGTGGTTGTTGTGACGAAAGTTTTACAGACGGCTGCCGGACGGATGATCTTTGCTCGCCCGGAAGATCGCTCTGAATAGGAGAATTCAGCAATGGCTTTGAAAATTTATAATACGCTCACCCGGAAGAAAGAAGAATTTGAAACCATTGAACCGGGGAAAGTCCGCATGTATGTCTGCGGACCAACAGTCTACAACAAGGCGCATATTGGTCATGCCATGTCTGCGCTGGTATTTGACATCATCCGCCGGTACCTGGAATATTGCGGCTATGCAGTCACGTTTGTCATGAATTTCACCGATGTGGATGACAAGATTATTGCCCGTGCCAACCAGCAGGGCGTGGATCCATTCCTGCTGGCGGAACAGTATATCCAGGAATACCAGCGTCACCTGGATGATTTGAATGTCCTCCCGGCGTCCATTAACCCGCGGGCAACCCGGGAGATCGATCGAATCATCGCCATGATTTCCGGCTTGATAGAATCCGGGCATGCTTATCCAGCAGGCGGGGATGTCTATTTCCGCGTGACCTGCGACCCGGATTATGGCAAACTCTCCGGTCGTCGGTTGGATGACATGCAGGCAGGTGCCCGGATTGAAGTAGGTGAGTTAAAGGAACATCCGATGGACTTTGCCCTCTGGAAGGGTGCCAAACCCGGCGAACCTGCCTGGGACAGTCCGTGGGGACCCGGGCGACCGGGCTGGCACATTGAATGCTCGGCAATGAACCTGCATCACCTGGGAGAGCAGATTGATATCCACGGTGGCGGAAATGACTTGATCTTCCCGCACCATGAAAACGAGATTGCCCAGACGGAAAGCCTGACAGGCAAGTCCTTTGCCCGTTATTGGGTTCACAATGGCATGCTCCAGCTGGGTGGGGAGAAGATGTCCAAATCGCTTGGCAACCTGGTCACCATTGAGGAATTCCTGGCAAATCACAGTGCGGATGTGTTTCGGCTGTTGATTTTAAATTCCAGTTATCGTGGTCCGCTGACCTATACGGATGATGTGGTGGCACAGGCGGA
>JAGVUS010000389.1 GCA_019136175.1 Chloroflexota bacterium
GGAGGGAAGCTGGCTGGGATTTGATATTATCAACAGCTTTGTGTTAAGGTCACCTTTTATCAAACCCTGGCTGGACATGCAGGCAAGCCTGGGCGCGCCATGGATTGGCACCATGGACGACCCGGTGGGATTTCTGGCTGAGAGGGAATGGATTGCTTCCATGACCCAGGGTGGACATCCGGGGGTGAATTTCGGACGCTGGGTTTTGCCCGTTCTTCCGGTGGACTATCCTGGAATGCCGCATCACTGGCTGGTGACAGCACAAAAGCAGGATCGTTAACGTTTTCCCGATGCGTTGGCAATCAGGTCCTGGTGAATCAGTGTTACCTGGCTGGCGGGGATCTTTTCCACTTCCCGGTCGTAGGTCAGGAATCCGTTGATTTCAATTTCCACGTCGGTTGTCTGGGTGTAGATTGCGGCTGCCAGACCCTCCCGAATCAGAGGTTTGAGTTCATCCCGAAGGATGGCGATGTAAGCCTCCACCACTGATTCCTCGGCAGGGTAAAATTTATAACCAAATTTCTTCCCCGGATTCCAAAGGTGACCGGGGATTTTCAAACTGTACCCCCCAAATTCCGAGATGACAAAAGCCCGTCTGGAGTGCGGTTTCCGCCGTTGCAGCCGGATGTTGTAGATGTGGCGGCTTTCAAAATCTCCGGCACCCTGGTCAAACCAGCCTGAGGCAGCATCAACCAGGCGGGTTGGATCCCAGGTTTTGATGAGTTTGGCAATCCTGGTGCTTTGATATTGCCCCCATCCCTCATTGAATGGGACCCACACGGCAATACAGGGAAAGTTATAAAGATGCTGGATCATTGCACGCAGCTCGGCTTCAAATTGTGTGCGATTCTCCGGGTCAATTCTCCCTGCGCGTTTCCAGCGTTTTTCATCGCGTTCGTTATAACCGGTGCCGATTGCCAGCGTGGAAAGAAATCCTCCCACCGGTTTTCCTCCGTTGGGCATATCCTGCCAGACAATCATGCCCAAACGATCGCAGTGGTAATACCACCGCGCCGGTTCGACCTTGACATGTTTGCGGATCATGTTCATGCCCAGTTTCCGGGTGTATTCAATATCAAACCGCAGGGCTTCATCAGTGGGAGCCGTGTACAAACCATCCGGAAAATATCCCTGGTCAAGTGGACCATACAGGAAAATAGGTTCATGGTTCAGTTCAAACCGGGTGTGTCCCCTCGAATCCAGCCCCAGGCGATAGGAGCGCATGGCAAAATAACTGCAAATCTCGTCAACCGGTTTGCCATCTTTCAATAATTTAACAGTCAGGTCATACAGGTGGGGAGAGCCAGGACTCCAGGGTTTGGGATGCATGATCGGGATTGCCAGGGGCTGCCCGAGGGATGCGTAAGCCCGGGCGATTTCCATGCCCTGATCATACGCCACTGCCTCAACAAGAAGGTCGTCCTGTTTCTGTCCCTGCACATGGAGTGAAATGTGGAGTTGCCTGGTATCAAGGTCGGGCGTCAACGTTAATGACCGGATGTTGGTAGGGGGCACTGCTTCCAGCCAGACGGTTTGCCAGATCCCGGAAACGCTTGTGTACCAGATCCCGCGGGGATGCAGGGTTTGTTTTCCCCGCGCCTGCATTCCGCTATCAGATGGGTCTGCCACAGAGATGACGAGTTCATTATTGTTGAAAAAGCGGACATGTTGAGTCAGGTCAAAAGTGAATGGCAGGTAACCGCCAGAATGAGAACCAATAAATGTTCCGTTCAACCAGACGTTGGTCTGCCAATCCACCGCGCCAAAGTGGAGCAGAATGGCTTGTCCCTGCCATTCTGTAGGGATGGAAAAGGTACGGAAGTACCATAATATTTCATCCGCGTGGAGAGGTTTTGCCACCCCTGAAAGGGAAGATTCCAACGGAAATGGAACCAGGATTGTCCCATCAAAATGTCCGGGAATCCCGGAATCGGCGGGTTGAATGGTGTATTCCCATAATCCGTTCAGGTTTTGCCAGTCTGGGCGCGTCAGCTGGGGGCGGGGGTATTCCGGGAGGGGGCAGGCTGGATCCACCCTGTCCGCCCAGCGGGTTTTGAGTGGAGATGGGGCTGGATGCCATTCGTGGGATGTAGACATGGGAAAATTATCCTTGAACAAAGATATTCATTTGGGATGATCCGCGATTAGCCCAGAGCATATAGGGTATAAATTTAAACTGTTTTCCGTCAATGGTATTTCCCTGGAGGGTTATGCAACCTTGAAGAAGATCTGGTTCCCAGTTCGCCCTGATGGATTCCCGATGGATGGTCAGGTTGAAAATGTCCACGCCGGGTTGATCGGTACTCTCCAGGCAGTAGAGGATGGGACCGCGGCCCAGTGCAAGTTTTCCTCCGCAGGATGGCAGTCGGCGATCCTGTCTGTAAAAGCGGATGGGCATTGAAAGGGATAACGAAATTTCATCGCCGGGTTTCCACAATCTTTCCAGGTGGAGATAACAGGATGTGTATGGCGAATAACCACAAGCGGTTTGCACCGGCGTTCGGATGGGGTGCGAAATATCTTCAGCTTGATGATTTATAAACAGCGCATAGCCATCTGTCCAGGAGGGTATGCGTAAATGAAATGCAGCCTGGCGGGGTGCATCCATCTCCAATTGAATGGTAATTTCTCCATGCCAGGGCAATCCAGAGATTGTGTTGATGATCATTCCGGGTTCCAATTCTGCCCGACTGGAAATATACTGATGAACCCAGTAATCGTTTTCGTCCCGGCTGTAGAGATAAGTTCCCAGCGCAGCCCAGGTGCGGGAGAGATTGGAAGGACAGCAGGGAACGGTATACCATGGCTGCCGCTTTAACTCGCCGCGGCTGGCAAGTGGATTATCGTAAAAATACGTTGTGCCATCCAATCCCATCGATACAGAGGCAGCGTTGTATAATTGCCATTCCAGCAGGTCGGCAAACTGGGCGTCTCTGGTCAGGAGAGTCATTTCCCAGTTCCAAAAGATGCTCCCAAGCGCAGCGCAAGTTTCTGCGTATGCCAGGTCCGGGTGAAGTTCATAATCGCGACCGAATCCCTCGATTAATGGAAGCGCACCCAATCCGCCGGTGACATACATCCGCCTGATGACCATTCGATCCCAGGCTTTCATGAGGTTGGGAATGAATGACACATCGTTTGTATGTTTTGCCAGCATGGCAATGGCGGTTTGCAAGTAGGTGAACCGGACCGCATGCCCAACCGGGACAGTTTGCTCCCGGATGGGGCGGTTCTGTTGGGCGTATTTCCCTGTCAGCAGACTATGTGCCAGCCGCAGTGGAAGGAGTGGAGGTACACGGTGCAGGAGACGCGATGGCTGTGTGGGAGGCTGATGGTATGGGTGGTTCTGCTGATACAGGGTCCGCTGCCGGTTTCGGATATTCATCCGCCGGGTGGTGCGACGGGATTGCTGGAGGAATTTCCAGCCGTATCCCCGCATACGTCCACGCCGTTCGAGGAATTTACGAGCGAGCTCCAGGGATGACAGATCACCAGTTGCCTGGTACAGGCGCAGCAGGGCGATTTCAATCTCTTCATGTCCATCCGTCTGGATGGGTGGTGCATCCTTAAATACCTCAACAAGCAGGCTGGCAGCCCGGCGGGCAATTTCCAATACTTGATTTTCACCAGTGGCAAGGTAATGAGATACGCCTGCTTCCATCAGGTGACCAAGACAGTACAGTTCGTGTTCAATTTGCAAATTTTCCCATCGCTCACCTGGAAAGTGCAGCTGGTTGTATGTGTACAGGTAGCCATCCTGCATCTGGGCTTTCTCCAGGATGGAGATCAATTCATTCACTTGTTTTTGAATTTGGGGGGTTGGGTGATGTGCCATAACGCGGGAGGCAGCATCCAGCCATTTATAGGCATCTGAATCTGCAAAGAACATCCCTTCCCGGAACCCATCTGAAAGGCTGGCAGCCTGACGAAAGTTCTGGATGCAACCAGTTGCCTCCAGTTGGTTCCATTGGTGGGGGAGTGCATTCTCAAGATTGGTTGCCAGCCGTTCGCGCCAGAAACCGCCTAATATTTCCACATCACGGAGTTCCAGTTCCTTCATAAGATGATTACTCCCGGGATTCATCCGTTGAATTTTTGCGGATGAAGAGCAGCGGGACAAGGGCTGTAATCGCAATCAAGGCGCCGACCTGGAAGATTAGGGGTGGCGGGATGAAACCAGCTTCACCATTCATTACAGTGGGTGTGCCGAAAGCCTGGATCAGGCGGGAACCAATCGCAGGACCCAATACCATGGGGATTGCAATCCAGAAAATCATACGCACGCCGAGAAATTTACCCCGGTTGGCTTCCGGAAGCAGGTCCTTCAACCATGCAACCGCTGCTACACCGGCTGCCATTGTGACAGCCTGCCAGAGTAATGCTGTAAGTGCCAGGGGAACGAGACCACGGGCAAAAGAGAAGATCAAGCCACCAAGAGACCCTACAACGGTGCAAACCAGGATCATCGTCCGGCGTTCCCATCGATCAGCAAGCAGACCGAAGGGGACGGCGAGGAGTGCACTGCCGAGCATGACTGCTCCACCGATGATGCTGAACTCGGTTTTGGAAATTCCAATGTAGTTGTTCAGGTAGACAATCAGGTAGGGCATGGATACCTGGTAACCGATGTTGGCAAGCATGATATTCAGCAGCACCAGGAAAAGGGTTGTATTTTCCCGAACAGTTTTCCACTGGAATAATTCCGCAAACTCCGCCCAAAAGGAGCGACCGGGAGGGATGGCGGGAGCAGGTACATCCTGCAGCAATCCGCCTCCCACGATGCCGGAAAAGATGACAATTGCACCCAGAACGTAGAAGAATGTAAAATATCCCACCTGGTCAATTAAAACTCCGGCTGCCGCCATGGCAACAATTTGTGCAATAAAAACTGCCATGTTCAATACGCCTTCCACCCTGCCGCGCTCGCGGGTGGAGGCAATATCGGTTGTCCAGGCATTGAAGGCGGCATCGTTGGCGGTTGATCCGAAGAATGTCATGATGGAGTCGGCAATCACAACCATGATAACTGCCAGGCTGGTTGTCTTAATGTATGCAACGGTTGGGAACAGGATGGTTGAAATCCCCCAGAGGATATACCCGATGAGGATAAACGGTTTACGGCGACCGAACCGCCAGCGCGCCCTGTCGCTGAGGGTTCCCATCAGCAGCGTGGTCAAGGTTGCTGTGATGGCACTGGCTGCCACCATCCATGCCACCGGGCGAGGATCTGGGGTCAATTGATCATATACAAAGGTGTTGAACCAGCTGTTCTCAACAGCCCAGGCAATCTGACCGGTAACTGCCAGGAGGACAAGGGCAACCCAGGCGCGAGGTGAGATTTTTCGTTCCGGCATCCTACTGCCTCCGAGTTATTAGATATCAGGATGAATATAAGTGTACAGGAAAGGCGAATTTTGGGCAACGATAAATAACCGTTCAATATAAACGGAATGGTTAAAAAAATTTACCATTGTCTTAATAAAAATTAATGCAATTAATAATCAGATACCATATAATAGTTGTACAGATTGTCTGGGTGCCCCCCTCACCCCGACAATCTGCGTTTAATTTACAGGGTGGAAACGTGTTCGAACTGGCTGTTGTAAAGCTCGGTATAAAAGCCGCCCTTGTTTAATAATTCCTCGTGGTTTCCCTGTTCCACAATATCCCCATCCCGCATGACGAGTATCAAGTCTGCATTTCGGATGGTGGAGAGCCGGTGGGCAATGATAAAGCTGGTACGTTCCTGCATCAATGTATCCATCGCCTGCTGAATCAGGATCTCTGTGCGCGTGTCCACGGAACTGGTGGCTTCATCAAGGATCAACATGTGCGGATTGGATAATACTGCCCGCGCAATGGTCAGAAGCTGCTTTTGACCTTGCGAAATGTTGGTGGTTTCTTCGTTAAGCACCATCCGGTACCCATCCGGCAGGGTGTGGATGAAGTGATCCACGTGGGCTGCCCGGGCAGCAGCCATGACTTCCTCGTCCGTGGCATCCGGGCGACCATAGCGTATGTTTTCCATGATTGTGTCATTGTACAGCCAGGTATCCTGCAGAACCATTCCAAACAGGTCTCGCAAGCCAATGCGGGTGTATTCCTGAATATTTTTTCCATCCACCAGGATGGCGCCCGAGTTAACGTCATAAAAACGCATTAACAGCTTAACCACAGTGGTTTTCCCGGCACCCGTGGGACCGACAATGGCAATTTTTTGTCCGGGTTTGACCCGGGCGGAAAAGTTTTTAATAACCAATTTTTCGGGGTCATATCCAAACTGAACATTTCGGAATTCCACTTCTCCGCGTACCCTGGAGGGTGCAATCGCGTTTTCTGTTTCCGGTACCTCTTCAGTTTCATTCAGAAATTCAAAAACCCGTTCCGCTGCCGCGGCGGTTTGTTGGAGAACGTTGGAAATATTGGCGAGTTGGGCAATCGGCTGCGTAAAGGAGCGAACATACTGAATGAACGCCTGAATGTCGCCAACGGTAACCAGGTTGCGGATTGCCAGGACTCCCCCCATCATGACAACTGCCACGTAACCAAGATTGCCAATAAATCCCATGATGGGCATCATCAAGCCGGACAGAAACTGGGATTTCCAAGCGGATTGGTAGAGGGTATCGTTCAATCCGTTGAATTTCTCGACGCTCTTCCTTTCGCCGTTAAAGGCTTTCATAACTACGTGACCACCGTACATCTCCTCAACATGCCCGTTTACATGCCCCAGGAATTCCTGCTGCTGTTTGAAGTATTTTTGAGAATTCTTGATCACCAATCCGGTTACGACGGCGGACAGGGGGATGATCACCAGGGAGACCAAGGTCATCTGCCAGCTGATGGACAGCATCATGATGAGTACGCCAACCACGGTGACCGTGGAGGTGATGATCTGGGTCAAGCTCTGGTTGAGTGTCTGACTGACGGTGTCCACGTCGTTGGTTACGCGGGAGAGAACCTCTCCGTGGCTGGTACCGTCAAAATATTTCAGCGGCATGCGATTAATCTTGGCGGCGATTTCCTTGCGGAACCGGTAGGTCATTTTCGCGGACACATCCGACATGACCCATCCTTGAATGTACGTAAACAAGGAGGAAAGCAGGTAAAGGATGCCTATGGTAATCAGAATATTCCCAATGTATGGAAAATCAATCCCGGTGCCGGTCCCGGAAATCTGCGCCATTACCCCTTCAAATAACCTGGTGGTCGCTTTCCCAAGGATTTTTGGTCCGATAATGTTGAAGATGGTCGATGCTGCAGCAAACAGCATGACAACCAGGATGGGAAGCCTGTATGGTGCGAGATACTGGACAAGCCTGGCAAGGGTGCCTTTAAAATCGCGTGCCTTCTCACCGCCCATCATTCCCATAGGTCCACCCATTGGTCCCCCGTGTCCCATGGGTCCGCGCCTTGGCTGGTTTTGGTTGCGTGTGCTGGACTGTGTGGTCATGATAATTCCTCAATGCTCAACTGGGACATGGCAATCTCGCGGTAAGTCTGACAGGACTTCATCAGTTCGGCATGGGTGCCAATTCCCACGACCATGCCGTCATCCAGCACGATAATCTGGTCGGCATACAAAATTGTGGAAACCCGCTGGGTGACAATGATCAGTGTTGACCGGGCTGAGTTATCCCGCAGGGCTTTTCGAAGTGCCGCATCGGTTTTAAAGTCCAGTGCTGAGAAGCTGTCATCAAAGATGTAAATTGGTGCTTGTTTTACCAGAGCTCTGGCGATGGAAAGACGCTGCTTTTGACCACCGGAGACATTGGTGCCTCCCTGTGAGATTTCTGCAGCAAGACCCTCCTGATTGGCATATACAAACTCGCCCGCCTGGGCGATGGATATCGCCTGGTTCAATAATTCAGCGCTGGCGTTTTCATCACCAAAGCGCAGGTTGCTTTCAATGGTACCGGAAAACAGGGTGCTTTTCTGGGGAATGTATCCAATCTGTTGGCGCAGGTCGTGCTGGCTGACGGAGCGGATATCAACCCCGTCGATAAGAATCTGCCCCTCTGTAACATCGAAAAACCTTGGGATCAGGTTAATTACGGTTGATTTTCCAGAACCTGTGGAGCCTATGATGGCGGTGGTTTTCCCGGGATGTGCCGTGAAACTGACATTGCAAATCACATTTTCATCGGCATCCGGGTAGCGGAAGGAAACATTGCGAAACTCCACCAGACCCCGGACGGGTTGTGGGAACTCGGCAGGTTCCTCCGGATCTTTGATCATCGGTTTGATTTCCAACACTTCAGCAATGCGGTCTCCAGAGACAGCCGCCCGCGGCAGGTTAATAAACATGATTGACATCATGAGGAATGACATGACGATCTGCATTGCGTACTGCATGAAAGCCATCATGTCCCCCACCTGCATGTTGGATTGCGCAACTTGGTGGGATCCAACCCAGATAATTAACAAAGAAATCCCGTTCATAATGACCATCATGAATGGAAACATGGAAGCCATCACACGGTTAATAAAGAGGATGTTTCCGGTTAAGTCCTGGTTGGCGCGGTCAAAGCGCTCCTCTTCATGCTGCTGCATATTGAACGCCCGAATCACCATGATGCCGGAAAGATTCTCCCGCATGACAAGGTTCAGGCGATCCACCAATTTTTGGATGAGCTTGAATTTGGGAATCGCGATGGTGAAGACTACCGTCACCAGGATGAGCAGGATTACAACTGCCAGGGCAATTGTCCACCACATGGAGGAGCCTTTATCCATTGCCCGAATGATACCGCCAACACCCATGATGGGGGCAAAGAAAAACATCCGCACCATCATGAGAACCAGCATGGAAACCTGGGTGACATCGTTTGTGGAACGGGTGATTAACGAAGCAGTGGAAAATTTGTCAAATTCTGTGCTGGAAAAAGATTCCACTTTCTCAAAAACGGCTTTACGAACATCCCGTGCAAATCCGGCAGATGTGCGTGAGGCAATCCATCCCACAACAATTGCACAAATCACTGAAACAAGCGAAACCAGCAGCATGATTGCACCGGTGCGGAGGATATACTGGTTTTGTAGCACACCTGGGTCCAGCCCCAGGATTTCATACTCGGTTTTTACGGAGAGGATGGCAGTCTGGACGAGCATGTTCTCCCCTAGGTTGGCGAATTGCTGTTCGAGGGCAGAATCAAGCGTGGCGCGTTGTTCCGGTGGGAGCGACCCGAGGAGCTGATATATGTCCATACCGGGTGGTAGTTGGGACAGGTTCATGCCCATGGATTGCGCCATTTGGGCAGCCTGCTCCGGGTTGGCAAGCATTTGCTCCAGTCCGGTGACTGCTGCCAGTGCTTTACTCATTGTGCCGTTTAACCAGTCCATTTCCCCGGCATCCGTTGTTTTTAGAATGAATACGGATTCCTGGATTTGGATCTCCTGGTTGTTAACCGTAATCGAATTTCCGGCAGTGTTGGGATCTACAACGTCATAACTGGATAAAACCCTTTCCCGGTCTGCTTCGTTGAGAAAAACCAGCGCTTGTTTCAAACGGCTCTGGCGGATGATGGAAGGAACCGCGGTTTCCACGCCTCCCTGTTGAATGCCAATATTGACAATCCTGGACATGTAATCCGGTAAAGCCAGGTCGGCATTTGCCTGGATGAACAGCATGATAATTGCCGCCAGGATAAAGAAGCTGTAAGGTTTCAGGTATTTCAATAAACGGATCAAGGATGGCTCCTGTGGAATGTATTAAGGATGGTGAGGTTCCTGGACCTGGCTTATCAGGGAGGATGCCAGTTTTTCCAGTAAATCCACCAATTGCTCCCGTTCTTCGCTGGATAAACCACCGACGAGGTGGTTGAGACGGGTCAACCGGCGGGGGGCAGATTGATGAATATAATCCCTTCCAGAAGGGGTGAGGTGGATGCGAAACCCGCGCAAATCTTCCGGATCCACGCTGCGTTGGATCATACCCTGTTCTTCCAATCCCCGCAGCAGGGAACTGATGGTATTTCGGCTGACGTGCTGGGAGCGGGCAATTTCGGATGGTGTCAAACCAGCCTGGTTGCCGTGCTGTTCCTCAACCAGGAGGCGCATCATCAACCGCCACCTGGCGCCGGTAACTTCCTGTTCTTCGTCTGCCTGGGTTTCCAGCAGTTCGCTCAAATGAGCAACCCGGCGCAGCGTGGCAAACACCTCAACACCACTCGTATCTTCCATCTGGAAAAGAACATGGATTTCATGATGCAGTTTTTTATGGTCGTAAGAAAATTTTTTCCTGGTGTTCATTTTTCCTTAGATTGTCATAGATCGAATTATGAGCCAGCGAAATATACACCCGGCAGAGCACCCCGTCAAGGGGTGGGATGATACAGCTGTTTGGATGATTCAAGGTTTCAGGTTATGATTACCATACTGATCCTTATTTTGTACCCGGGAAGACGAACCCATGCCCAACGCCTTGATCAACGAAAATTCTCCTTATTTACTCCAGCATGCCCATCAACCCGTGGACTGGCACCCGTGGGGAGAGGCGGCGCTGGAGAAGGCTGAAAGGGAACAGAAGCCCATCTTTCTTAGCATCGGGTATGCAGCCTGTCACTGGTGTCATGTAATGGCACATGAATCTTTTGAGAACGGGGAAATTGCTGCCATCCTGAACCAATATTTTGTCAATATCAAGGTGGACCGGGAAGAGCGACCTGATTTGGATGGAATTTACATGCAGGCAGTGGTTGCCATGACGGGGCAGGGAGGCTGGCCAATGAGCCTGTTCCTGACCCCCGATGGAAAACCATTTTATGGCGGGACTTATTTTCCTCCGGTGAGGCGGTATAACATGCCAGCCTTTGGGGAAATCCTGCTCAACATTGCCCGTTTATGGCAGGAAGACCGGCATGCGATCCTGGAGGGTGCTGGAAAATTGACCGCTCATTTGCAGGGTTTATTGAGAGTGGATGCTGATGCAAACGTTTCCCTTACCAGGGAAACCCTGGAGGAAGCTGTCATGGAAATTGCCCGCCGGTATGATTGGAAGCATGGAGGCTGGGGCAGGTCTCCCAAGTTTCCTCAACCAATGACGATTGAATTCCTGCTACAGCGTGCCATCCGGGGAGATAAATTGGCATTGGATATGGCGGTTCATGCCCTCGATTCCATGGCAAAAGGGGGGATGTATGATGTGGTGGCTGGCGGGTTTGCCCGGTATTCCACAGATGAACGCTGGCTTGTTCCGCATTTTGAGAAAATGCTGTACGATAATGCCCAGCTTGCGCTGGTTTACCTGCATGGGTGGTTGTTGACCGGGAACCAGGCGTTCCGGCAGGTGTGTGAGCAAACCCTGGATTTTGTTGCCCGCGAGTTAACCCACCCGGAAGGAGGATTTTTCAGCAGCCTGGATGCGGATAGTGAGGAAGGGGAAGGTCGGTTTTACACCTGGACGATTGCAGAAGTGGAAAATGTGCTGACATCCGTCGATGATATTGAATTTATTAAAGCTGCTTATGGTTTGACGGAGCAGGGAAATTTTGACGGTTCCAATCTCCTCCAACGGGTGATGACGGATGAAGAATTAACAAATCGATTCCACATGTCTTTGGAAGATGTTCATGAACGGCTGAAGGTGTGTCACCAGAAATTGCTTGTGGATCGATCCCGGCGACCCAGACCGGGAACAGACGACAAAGTTCTGGCTTCCTGGAACGGTTTGATGCAGATTGCCTTTGCGGAGGCGGCGCGCCATCTACAGCGCAGCGATTATTTGGAAATCGCCCGGAAAAACGCTCGTTTTCTTGGGAAGAACCTGATGGTGGATGGACAACTCCACCGTTCCTGGAGGGCGGGCAGGGCGGTTCACCAGGCATACCTGGAGGATTATGCCGCGTTGATCCTCGGGCTGCTTGCTCTCTATCAGACCGATTTTGACATGGAGTGGTACAGGAATGCACTTCAACTGAAAAAAGATATGTTTCAGCATTTTTCCACACCTTCCGGGGATGGTTTTTATGATACCCGGGATGATCAAAAGCCCCTCATTCTGCGTCCCCGGGATCTCCAGGATAACGCCACTCCATCCGGAAACGCACTGGCTGTCTCTGCCATTCTTCAATTTGCCGCATTGGAAGGGCGCCCCGATTGGCAGGACCAGGCAGCCGGGATGATTGCTCCCGTACTTGAGCAGGCGGTTCAATTTCCTACGATGTTTGCAAAATGGTTGTGCGCTGCAGATTTCACACTGGGACCGGTAGCAGAACTTGTGATTATTGGAGAAATGGAGCACCCGGAGACCCGGGCAATGATTGAGGTTGTCCGGAAAAAATATCGCCCCCATCTTGTGGTGGGGCATTCAGCGTATCCTGCAGCATCAGACGCACCTGCCATTCTAAAGGATCGGGGGATGGTTGCCGGCAAGCCCACGGCTTATGTTTGCGTTTGGAATACCTGTAAACATCCTGTGCATCATGCTTGGCAGCTGGAGCAACAAATCGAATCCCTTGATTAACTTTCCCTTGATAGTTGGGAGGAGGTCATTAACAATGTAATGAAAAAGATGATACAATCTTCATTCTGTAAAATTGACAGTAAACGATGATGTTTGGGTCATTTGCCTGATGAATAAGAAAACATGGAAAGTCACCGGTTTGATAATCTTCTCGCTTGCCTTGCTTTTGGGGCTGGCACTCAATGGAGTTTCTTCCTGGATTGACCTGGAAGGAATGTCGTTCTGGGGATACCCGGAAGCTACCAGTTATGACCCATCCATGCCAACGGACGGAGAACTTTCCGGGTTAACCTGTCCGCTTGTCATGAATTTCTCAGAATCTCCAACTGTTTTCGTGAAAGTCCGGAATCCCAAGGATTATGAAATCAGACCGATTGTCCAGGCATCTGTAAGCATTCCTGGTGGAATGGATGAGGTGGCGCGGTATGTACAAGACCTCGTCATTCCCCCCAACCAAACAGTTACCATTTCATGGCAGGTGGGCAGCGAAAATATAATTTCCAATCGTGCTGTTTTTGTCCGGGTTTTTCTGTTTCAGGGTCCCAATTATCCCCCATCGATTACAAGGCATTGCGGTATCCTGGCTGTAAACTCTGGGCATCTATCGAGTACGATGTTTGTGGTGTTCCTTACCGGGATCATATTCGTGGGCATGCTGGCAGGATATTTGCTGTGGATCAAAAGCCTTGACCGATTGGAGCGTGATACCAATAAAATCAAGGGAGCATTGCTCTGGCTGATTGGAATGATCCTCTTTGCCACCCTTGCCAATATCGTTGGATGGATGGTCCTGGCTGGGGTACTGCTCGTCCTGACAGTTCTTTCGCTGATTGCCTTGATGGAATCAGCTGCCCTGGGAAAGTTAAAATAATTCGCCAGGGTGGGGAAATCCCTGGCGAAACATCTGGGGAATGGCGTCCCTGGGCAGACTCGAACTGCCGCTTCTGGCTCCGGAGGCCAGCGCTCTATCCACTGAGCTACAGGGACGGGCACGCCCGATTATAACATAATTTGGCGGTTACTCCCCGCTTTGATCCGGGTGGATAACGATTCCAATTGCCGTATGCGGACCGCCGGTAACGTCCCGCGGACAGATGATGGTGACAAGGCGACCAGTTGCCAACTTATCCATTCGTTCCTCAGGAAGAATTTTTGTATCGGGTGTTACCAGGAAGGTGTAAAGCTGATCATCCCTGGATTGGATGGTGATACTGGTCCCGGCAATATATTCGGTGACGATTCCCACCCGGTGGATTTTTGCTGGTTTCCCTGGAATGACATGAATCCGAAGGGCAATCCACTCGCCGGATTCCCCCGCCTGTATCTGGACGGATACTTTGACTCCGGGCAGAATATCGCCAACAGCAGCATCTTTCCCCAGGGAAGGGATCTGGATTTTTGTGGATTCGGTGATGCCAGCCAGGAGATTGGTTCCATCTTCAAGTGTCAGGGTCAAAGAACCGGGGGTCACTTCAAGCACAATCCCCTGGTAATGCAGCTTTGGTGACTTTACCCGATCCGCCTTGTCTTCCGCATGTTGGGTTTGCCGAATGATTTTTTCCGGGTTGGGGGTTGGCTTGGCGGCAGCATCAGCGGATGGGGCTTCAGCAGAGACCCGGGAAATTGTGATCGACAGGAAAAACACTGCCAGAATGATCCATGTGATCCATTTTTTCATCTTTTTATCCTTTCCTTATGGTTCGTAGTAGATGGTCAGAATGGTGTCCAATTCATTTCCCTGCAAATCACTGGCAATAAATTCCACCAGGTTGGCTCCCTCATCCAGTGACAGGATGGTTTGAAAATGACCATCCTGAGATGTGAGGAGAATTTCCTCGTTAATGGAGATGACAGTCTCTGGTGGGGCTGCACCTTGAAATATCACCTGGGG
>JAGVUS010000471.1 GCA_019136175.1 Chloroflexota bacterium
TTGACACGGATATGGCGAGGTGCAAGTTCCACGGCAAGATAGCGGGTCAGTGATTCCAACGCGGCTTTACTTGCACCTACCGAAACATAATCCGGGATAACGCGGTGTGAGCCGGGACTTGTAATGGCAACAATGCAACCTTTCCCGGCGGCTTCCATCAAAGGGACCACTTTTTGAGATGCAAACAGGAAGGAGCGGGCATTGGTATTCATCGTGTAGTCCCAGCCATCTTCGCGCTGCTGGAGGGCGGGGCGGTTAAATCCACTGGCAGCATTGCTGATAAAAAAATCCAGATTATCATGCTTTGCCTGGATCTGCTCAAACAACCGGTTGATATGATCCAGTTTGCTGAGGTTGGCTTGATGGACATCCACCTCAACGCCAAGTTCCTGTATTTCTGCGGCAGTTTCCTGTGCCCTGGATTCATTTCTCACAAATGTCAGGATCACATTGGCACCAAGTTTGGCAAAATGAAGTGCGATTGCCCGACCTATGCCCCGGCTTCCACCGGTCACAAGGACTGTTTTGTTTTTATAATGAGATTCATCCATCATGATTCCCGTCCGGATTTGTTGGAAGAATGTGAATTGGTGGAAAATCTGGTATTGGGATATCTGTGTTTCCCGTCATGGCTGAAAGGAGGATGGTTTCCAATCGATCCACATCCTCCAGGATTGGGGCAACCTGAATGCCTCCATACGCTGGAACAAATGGCGCTAACCACTTTCGGCATGAATGAAACATTTTTAATGCCCCATTGTAGTTTTTACGGGACCAATGGTGGTATCCAACGGCAACCTGCAGAATCCCACGGTAAACTTCCCGGACCGTATCCGGTTCTTCACGCCAGGCAATCTCCAATTCTTCATGTGCCTCAAAAAATAAATGGGCATTAAAAAGAGAAATGCCTTTGAGTGCCCTTGGATGAAGACGGCAATTTCCAATCCTTGAGGATTGATCTGTGTTTGGGTTGTAAGTGGTCATTAAAAAATTATAGCATGCAGTCTGCCATGATGCTGGAATCATTGTGACTTTCTGCGCTTCCGAATGAAATCAGTTTTATGATAGGATTGAAACAGATTTTGACCATCTTTTGAACAATAGAGGATACCATGTTTGATCTCCCGGACGAACAAATATTGCCGTTATCATTGGAACATAATTTTTGGACATGGTCGGCTCAGTCGAAAGTTAATCCCATTGCAGTGAAAAAAGCAAAGGGGGTGTACTTTTGGGATGTAAATGGAAAGCAATACCTGGATTTAAATTCCATGGTGATGTGTGTGAATATTGGTCATGGTGATGAGAGGGTAATTCAAGCCATCACCGACCAGGCGAGAGAACTTGCGTTTGCCGGGCCTGGGATGGCAACAAAACCGAGGGCATTATTGGGAAAACTGCTGGCGGAAATTACCCCTCCCGGATTAACGCGGTTTTTATACACACTGGGGGGAGCAGATGCCAACGAAAATGCCATCAAATTTGCCCGGGCACATACCGGCAGGTTCAAAATCCTGTCCCGGTACCGCTCCTATCATGGCGCCACCTACGGTGCCATTTCCGCGACAGGGGATCCGCGCCGCGTAGCCTGGGAACCAACCACGATGCCGGGTGTGGTTCATTTTTTGGATCCGTATAAGTATCGTTCAACATTTCATCGGAATCGTCCAGATATCCCTGAGGAAGAGTTCACCCAGGATTACTTGAATCACCTTGAGGAAATCATTCAATATGAACGTCCAGAAACCATTGCGGGAATTCTCATTGAATCGGTGACTGGAACGAATGGGATCATTATTCCTCCGCAAGGGTATATGCAGGGAGTGCGCAAGATTTGCGATCGTTATGGAATTATAATGATTACGGATGAGGTGATGAGCGGATTTGGCAGAACCGGTGAGTGGTTTGCAGTTAACCATTGGAATGTAGCACCAGATATTATGACAATGGCAAAGGGACTTACATCCGGTTATGCACCGCTTGGAGCAGTTGCAATGCGGCAGGAAATTGCTGATACATTTAAGGATCGTGTATATGAGGGTGGATTGACTTTCAACGGTCATCCCATCTCCCTGGCAGCTGCCATTGCGGTGATCCGGGTTATGAAAGAAGATCGGTTGGTTGAGAAAGCGAGGGAGACGGGCAGGGTGATGGCTGATATGCTCCAGGAGTTGGTGGATCGCCATCCATCGGTAGGCGAAGTGCGTTCCATCGGCTTGTTTGGGATCATTGAGCTTGTGAAGAACCGGAAAACCAAGGAGCCAATGGCGCCTTTCAATGGAAGCAGTTCCGAGATGGCGGCGTTCCGGAAATTCCTGCTGGATCATGGTGTATTTGCATCCATCCATTGGCACACTGTTCTCCTCATTCCCCCATTAATCATCACACCGGATCAGCTTGCTGATGGATTTTCTGTAATTGATGAGGCACTGAGGATTACAGATTCAGCAGTTGTTGAATGAAACTTTTGCTGTAATGATGCATCGAATAATATGAAGAAAACATAATTGGAGTTAATCACACGATGGAATTTTCATTAACAGGATTTTCGACTGGGGCAAATCATACAGTACCGGAAGAGGTAAAGGTTCTCATCCTGGGAGCCGGTCCATCCGGTTTGGCGGCAGCTTTATATGCTGCGCGCGCGGAACTTTCACCGCTGGTTTTAACGGGTTTATCGTTAGGCGGACAGGCATCCACAACGCACTTGATTGAAAATTATCCGGGCTTTCCGGAAGGTGTGGGGGGTGCTGAACTTGGGGAATTATTCCAAAAACAGGCAGAACGTTTTGGGGCACGTTTCGAATTTGATAGTGCCATTGGGGTGGATTTTTCTAGTCGTCCCTTTCGGGTAAAATCCTTCAGCCGGGAATTCCTTGCAGAAACCGTTATTCTTGCCACTGGCGCAAGCCCCAATCATTTGAACATTCCGGGTGAGAAGGAATTGACTGGTAAGGGTGTTTCCTACTGTGCGACTTGTGATGGCTGGTTTTTCAAGGGGAAACGCGTTGCAGTAGTTGGTGGTGGTGATAGTGCCCTGGAGGAAGCCCTATTCCTGACCCGGTATGCAGACTCTGTGACGATTATCCATCGCAGGGATGCCTTGCGGGCTGGCGCCATTCTCCAAAGCCGTGCCTTGAGTAATCCCAAGATTCAATTTATCTGGAATACCGTGGTTGCAGAAATTAAGGGCGAAAAGGCGGTTGAATCTCTGGTGCTGAAAAATGTGCAAACAGGCGAGGAAACAAATTACCCAACCGATGGAATCTTCATTTTTATTGGAAATAAACCCAATACTGAGATTTATCGTGGTCAATTGGAGATGGATGAACGGGGTTATGTCATTGCCAACCAATTAATGGAAACTTCCGTGCCTGGTGTATTTGCGGCAGGGGAGGTTTCGGATGCGATTTTCCGCCAGGTTATTACCTCTGCTGGGATGGGAGCTGCTGCCGCCATCCAGGCAGGGAGATTCCTGGAACATATGGAAGGATAAATAAAAAGCCGCCTTTTTGTAGGCGGCTTTTTTCTTTCTTTATTGTGACGGGTTTATTTTTTCTTGAGGATGATGCGGGCATCCACAACCTTGACACCTTTGCCCTCTTCGTAAACCAGGACAGGGTTGGCATCGGATTCACTGATTTCGTCCGCCAGATCAAGAATCATGGTTGAGTAAGCGCAGATGGTTTCCGCAAGTGCCTGGCGATCGCGTGGTTTTTCTCCGCGTACACCCATCAGGATTGGCGCGCCGCGAATTTCGCCCAGCATGCGTTCTGCCTGTCCACAGGAGACTGGTGCAACCCGGAAGGTGACGTCCTTTAACACTTCCACAAAGATGCCACCCAGTCCAAACATCATGGTTGGACCGAATGTGGGATCGTTAACCGAACCGAGAATCACTTCTGTTCCCCAGGGAGCCATTTCCTGGATGGCAATACCGTGGATGCGGGCATCCGCCCGGTACGCTTTGGCATTCGTCATGATGGTTCGGAAGGCATCCCGTACTGCTGCCTCATCCTTGATGTTGACCTTGACACCACCCGCGTCCGATTTGTGCAGAATATCGGGTGATACGATTTTCATCACAACCGGGTAGCCAATTTTCGTGGAAAGTTGAACTGCTTCTTCTTCCGTGGTTGCAAGGTGGGTTGCGGTCACATTTAAACCATACACTGAAAACACCTGCTTGGCTTCAATTTCTGTCAGGGAATCGCGGCCGTCTGCGCGGGCATGTTCAATAATTTTGATGGCAGCTTCGTGGTCAAATTCCCGCCGTGTTTCCAATGGCTCTTTCAGCATGGCTTGCATTCGGTAATATTCACGAAGGGCTGCCATACCATTGACAGCTGTATCCGGGGCACCGTAACTTGGGATACCGTTATCGACCAGCCAGCGCATGGCTTTGGTGCAGCGTTCGCCACCAACCATGGATACTGCAATCGGTTTATCTTTTACACCGGACTCATCTAGGGCTTGCTTGACACCCCTGGCAATTTCCATTGGATCGGTCATTGCGGTTTCGCAGTATAGAACACAGATGCCATCTACCCAGGGATGGGTGAAGGAATAGCGGATGGAGTCATAATACCATTCCAACCCTGCCATACCAGTTAAATCAACCGGGTTCTTGGCAGACCCAAATTCAGGCATGTGCTTTTTGAGTTCCGTTTGTAATTCCGGTGGAGCAAATCGAAGCGGCATTCCGCTGTGTTCTGCTGCATCGGTAGCCAAAACCCCAACACCACCACCATTGGTAATGATCAAGAGATTATCCCCCTTCATTGGTGGCTGGAGGGAAAGGGCAAGTGTGCGATTGAAGAGATTATCCAGATCGGAAGCCTGGACAACACCGCTCTGCTGGAAGGCTGCACCGTAGACTTTTGCTGCTCCTGCAAGCGATCCTGTGTGGGAAGCTGCTGCCGCAGCGCCATGGGCAGAAACCCCTGATTTCAATGCAATGATGGGCTTTTTTGCAACCCGACTGGATTCAATAAATTTCCGTCCATCTTTGAACCCCTCAATATATAGCGTGATACAAGTGGTATCTTCGTCTTCATTCAGCCAATCAATACAGTCTGCAAAGTCAATATCAGACATGTTACCGATGGAGATCAACTTATCAAAGCCGATGCCGCGTGTATAGGTGGACGCATCAATTGCCAGCAGAAGGGCGCCGCTTTGGGAGATAAGAGTTGCTTTTCCCGGGAACGGAAGGAAGGGGCCAAACGATGCATTCATCTTGTTGGAGTTTGACATGGTTCCAACAATGTTTGGACCTTGAATGCGGGTTCCATAGCGCCTGGCGATTTCCACAATGCGGTTTTCCAGGTCACGATTACCCACTTCACTAAAACCGGATGTAATGATGATGAGCCCGCCAACACCTTTTTTACCGCATTCTTCAACCACCTGTTCCACCAGGCTGGCTGGAACTGTGATAACCGCAGAATCAATGTCTTCAGGAACTTCCAGAACGCTTTTATAAGCTTTTAGTCCCTGGACTTCGGCATCCTTTGGGTTGATCGGGTAGATTTTTCCATCATATTGGCTTTCAAGCAGATTCTTTACAACTGTGTGTCCAATCTTGCCAACCTGGTTGGATGCACCGACCACAGCAATTGATTGGGGTTTGAAAAGCCTGTTCATTTGTTTTAGATCCATTATTATCCTCCAGCAGGAATTTTAACCAATTCATGAAATCGAAAATTAGTATACCTCGAATTGATTGTAAATTAGAGGTACATTATTCATCTTCTGGGGTGCAATTCGTCAAATATTCGGTGGGATCCATCAGGGAATCGGGTATTTCTTGCTGAAAATAATTCCCTCCAAGGTAACTATTTGTATCCGGCGGAAAGCAGCGGTGCATTTCAATGTGCAACATGGAGGGATGATTCTCCCTGACTAATTCTTGAATATACAATGGGGAGGCAGAACTGACGAGTGAGGGATTCAGAACAGACCCAATAAACCCGATGGGACTTCCAGCCTGCAAGGACGTTCCCGGGGTGACAATTACGGTTTCCAATTCGGCAAGGCGAAGCACCAACCCTGATCCTAATTTGACCGTTACGGCATAGGTTAAATTCCAATATGGTTTGACACTGGGCGAAGTGAAAGGGGAGACTTCCAAAATTAAACCATCCTCTGGAAGGAGCACAGAGGAGCCAACAGGCGCATAGAGATCCACGCCCGCATGTCGCCTATCGAGGCGGTCCTGCCAGAATGAACCGTTTTCCCCGGGAGCGGGTGGTTTTTTGGAAAAACTATCGGGTACAGGCCAATGGATCATCCCATATAATTGTAATAGATACAAAAATTAAAAATCTACGAGAAGGGGCGAATCATGCAATTTAGCCCACAGATTTTTTCCCAGTTATCAAAACCCGAAAAAACCATGCGTATACTTCAGGCTGCCCTGAATGCGGCAGATCCCTGGCGGGCTATCCACCGGGAGTTGCTGGTCTCAAACAGTGGCTTTCAAGTGGGGGAGTGCAATTATTGCTTTGATGAATACAATCATATATACCTGGCTGGAATTGGCAAGGCTGTCCTACCCATGGCAAGAGGGATCAATGATTTATTGGGTGAGAGGATTGAATCTGGATATTTAATTGCCAAACATATGGATCAAGATCAGAAATGCCTTCCCGAAAAATATCAAATCCATCTTGGAAGCCATCCCATCCCGGATGAACAGAGCATCCTGGCTGGCAGGGGATTGATCCATTTTTTGCGGCAGGTATCCAATCGGGATATTCTCCTGTGCTTAATATCTGGCGGCGGATCGGCGTTAATGACAGTGCCTGTTCCAGGAATTGAATTGGATGATATCCGAAAACTGACCCGGATGCTCTTGGAATGTGGAGCCCCCATCATTGAAATCAATGCCATTCGTTCGGTATTGGACATCCTGAAGGGAGGTGGTCTTGCACAGATGATCCAACCTGCTCAAACGGTCTCCCTGATTTTGTCGGATGTTATTGGAGATCGAGTGGATATGATTGCCTCGGGTCCAACTTCTTCGACACTACCAAGCTGGAGGTCAGCCGTTGAAATTCTTCGAAAATATTCGCTCTGGGATCGATGCCCCGAGCGCATCCGGTTATATCTGGAATTACAGAAAGCTAACTTGCCTTTGCAGGAATTGTTTAAAAGAGAATTTCAACAGCCGCAAAACCTGGTTATTGCCAGTAATCGAATCTCATTGGATGCTGCCATGGAGCAGGCTGCTCGCGAGGGATTTGCAACAACCATGATCAGTGATCAAATGGAGGGGGAAGCCAGCGAAGTTGGGCTTACCCTGTCACGCAAGTTTTCTGATTACATAAATCAGGGGAGGTTGAAGCGACCCGTCATGTGGGTGGGTGGGGGCGAAACAACTGTCACCATCCGCGGAAATGGGAAAGGGGGGCGCAACCAGGAACTTGCTCTGGCAGCCGTTGAACCAATGGCGGGTTTGGTGGATGTTGCACTGATTACACTTGCCACAGATGGAGAGGATGGACCAACCGATGCAGCGGGAGCCATTGTCACCGGTGATACGTATGCCAGAGGAAAGCAGAATGGCATGATATCATCAGATTATCTGGCAATCAATAACTCCTACGAATATTTTGACCAATTAAACAGTTTGATCCGGTTGGGACCAACCGGGACCAATGTCAATGATTTGTGTTTTTTGTTTGCTTATGATTGATAGACTTCCGGATTAACACAGTGAGGGAGTTGTTCACCGTTAATTCCGGCAATCACATTATTTACTGCAATCATTGCCATCCTGGCGCGGGTTTGCTTGCTGGCACTGGCAATATGCGGGGTAATGATCAAGTTGTCCAGTTCCAGTATGGGATGGTGGGCGGGAATTGGTTCCGTTTCAAAAACATCAATTGCAGCACCGGCGATTTGCCTGAATTTGAGCGCATCATACAATGCCTCAGAGTCGACAATACCTCCCCGGGCAGTGTTGATTAAGTATGCAGTTGGTTTCATGATCCCAAGCTCTTCCCTGCCTATCAAGTGATGACTGGATGGGTTGAGATTAATGTGCAAGGTAATAAAGTCGGATTGGCTGAGCAGGGTGCTGAGTGAAGCGTATTGAACGTTTAGCTCAGTTTCCAATTCCGGGTATCTTTGCACATCAAAATAGCGAACTTTCATTTTAAATCCAATTGCACGCCGGGCAACAGCCTGACCAATTCTGCCAAATCCAACAATCCCCAGAGATGAGCCAAAGACATCCTGCCCGGTTAAGACATTGGGACCCCATGGGCGCCAGATTCCTTGATGAACTTCACGATCCCCCTCTGGAACACGCCGGGCAATTGCCATCAATAATGCCCAGGTAAAATCGGCTGTTGTTTCTGTCAATACGCCGGGTGTGTTGCCGACTGGAATCTTTCTGCGCGTAGCCATCTGAATATTGATGTTGTCGTACCCAACTGCCATCTGGCTGATGACACGTAAATCATGACTGGCAGAACTAATGATCTCCTCATCGATCGAGTCGGTAAGAAGGGTAATTATGCCATTGACCGTTCGCAATTTTTCCATCAATATTTCCCGCGGGGGTGGTGAGTCGGAGTTCCACACTTCCACGTTCGCAATTTTCGCCAGTTTATCCAATGCGACAGGATCAATCTGGCGCGTCACAAAGACCGATGGCTTTAAAAGCATATTTCTATCCTTATCTGGCATGCTAACCTTTTGATGTTATACCAAATGAGACGCCGTGTTGCCTGACCAGGAGGAAATAGGCATGAACCGTCCCAAGGGAAGGCGTAATCAGGTTAATAATGTCAGCATCATAGATGGGTGTAAATTCTTCCTTGGTAATGTCGATGTACTTACCCAGGCTGGACTGGGTGGACAATCGCATATTTCCATTGATTCGATAGGTACCTGCAATAATGCTGACAGGCTCCATGCGTCGATTGGGTTCCGAGGGGTCGTAGTCCAAAGGTTCTTTTAGTGGGGGCATAAGGTGATAAGCCAAAACCTGGTTGGTTGGAACGTACAGTTCCTCAAATCCCAGGGGTTGGGGCTGGCTCCCTGTACCTGGATAAATCAACCGGGCATCAAATAAGCGAAAAAAGTCGGGGGCAGTATTGGTGCGCATCCACGTGCTAACTCTTACCTGGCTTTTTACGACCAGGTCACCCCAATAAAGAGCATCGATGGTATAAACCATGATTCGAACGACCTTTTCGTCTTCACCCACTGGATATGATTTTGGCATCTCTCACCTGTGTGTTGGTGTCATGGGTTGTTTTTTATTGATATCGTTGGCGAACTGCCGGAATTAGTATTTCCTGGAAGGATCGTTCCAGATCGTATTCTGGCAACCATCCCCAATCCCGCCTGGCAGCAGAATCATCAATATCGCCTGGCCAGCTATCGACGATACCCTGGCGGCTTGCGTGTGGGGCAAAGCCAATTTTGGCGTTGGGAAATGCAGACAGGATGAGATCGTAGATTTCCCGGGCAGTGGGGCTGAAGCTGGTTACGTTGTACACTCTCTGGGTTAACCGATCAGCAGGGGCAGCTTCCAACATAAGAAGTGATTTGATCGCATCAGACATGACCATAAACGGAAGCTGGCTGTCCTGACGGACAAAACAATCATAAGGTTTATTTTGGGCAGCCTGATGCAGCATTTCGGGACCGTAATCGCTGGTTCCGCCCGTTGGGATGGTAATGGCACTGATCAAACCGGGAAAACGGAGGCAGCGAAAATCCACAGAATTTTTGGGTGCATCCGCTGCAAGCTGGCGATAATGGTAGGTGTAATACCTTCCCAAATGTTCACAGTATAATTTGTTAATTCCATACATTGTGATGGGCTGGAGCCAGTCGTTTTCTTTTACCTTCCCAGCCTTCCGCTTCTGGTCAATGGTTGGGATGCCATAAACTGCAATGGATGAAGGGTAAATGAATTTCACAGGGCGACCCTGCCAGGCTGCCTGTTCCACTGCCAGACGAAGAAGGTTCAGCGTCCCTTCCACGTTCACACGGTGAGCAGTTTCGGGGTTATATTCTGCCTTGGTGGATAAAATGGACGCCAGATGGAAAATTGACCGAATTTCGTATTCGGCAACCAACCGACCCAGTAGGACACTGTCAAGAATATCACCCTGTATGGATTGAATGCAGTACGGACGCAGGGATTCATCCAGGGGGGCAACATCAAGGGCAAGAATGTTTGCATTTCCATTCTCGCCCAGGTAGTTTATCAGCCCGTGACCGATTTCACCATTTGCACCGGTAATCATAACCACTTCTTTACGCATTGGACACTCCGTATTGGAAATCAAATTGGAAGAATGGATTTTTGATTGACAATAGTTTTATTGTACCAAATTGGAGGGAAATAACCTCTGACAGGTGTCACAAAAACCATTGATATCCGTAGGTTTCCAGTATTTTAATAACAAAGAGAGCCGGAATAAATTCATCCGGCTCTCACAGAAACGTTTTGTTAGATCAATTATGCAGTCGCAGTCCGCCTAAACCATGTCTTCCATTCCTGGTTTTCCCAGACAACAAGTAATGGGGCGGCAATGAAAATGGAAGAGTAGGTACCACTGAAAAGACCCACCAGGAGGATGACCGCAAATTCCCGTAATGTCACACCGCCAAAGAGGGCGAGCGCCAGCAGCATGAATTCAACGGTCATTAATTGTGTATTGATGGAGCGCTGGAGCGTCTGGACAATGGAATGATTTACCAGTTTTTCGAAAGGAAGCTTGCGAAGGAAACTGGTGTTTTCACGGATGCGGTCAAAGACAACAATTTTGTCCTGGGTGGAGAAACCAATCACCGTGAGCAGCGCTGTCAGGAACAGAGAATCAACCTGCCAACCAAACAGCCTGCCGCCAATTGCAGTGAGGCTGAGGACAACAAGGATATCGTGCAGCATGGCCAGAACGGCGCAAATTCCATAACGTAGTGAATGTGGGATGCCGCGAAAGACAAAGTAAATGTAAATAACTACAGCAAGTGCAGCGAGAGCAACAGCTAATCCGGCGCGTTGCGTAACCTGTTGAGCAATGGATGGACCCACGTTGGAAAAGGTGTTGACCTCCGCATTTGGATCATTCGCGACTTCCCGCAGGTCGGCAACCAGGATGTTTTTCATGGCATCTGCGTTTACTTCCTTGCCATCAATTGTGGTCGCCAGGTCTGGAGATCGTATCACAAGGATGTTCCGGATGCCGGTCGTTCCTTCAGCGGTCTGGACGGATACCTCTTCAAAGCCGTACTGGTTGTATATTTCAACCACCTGTTCAACCGTTGGGATGGTTTCTGTTGAGAATTGCACCTCAAGGAGGCTTCCTCCCTTGAAATCCACCGCAAGGGGTAAACCATAAATCGCCATTACCACCATGCCGGGAACAATCACCAGCAGGGAGAGGAGAAAGTATAAGTATCGTTTACCAAGGATATTTAGCATGGTTTTTTAGCTCCTAAAGACCGAACCAGCCCAGCCGTTTTTCGGGTTCTTTGACCGCGCTGATGATGAGACCAAGGAAGGTGCGGGTTCCGATAATGGCTGTAAACAAGCTGACAAGTACGCCGAGGAAGAGGGTCAGGGCAAAACCCTGAACAATGCTGGCGCCAAATGTGGAACCAAACCAGAAGAGGATCAGGCTTGTGATGAGAGTAGCGATGTTTGAATCACGGATGGATGGCCAGGCGCGTTTCCAACCCAGTTCCATTGCCTGCATTAATGTGCGCCCATTCCGCAATTCCTCCTTCATCCGTTCAAAGATCAGAATATTGGCATCCAACGCGCTTCCCGTGGAAAGCATTAACCCGGCAATACCTGGCAGGGTCAATGTGACGGGGATCAATCGGAAAATCGCGAAGGTGATGATCCCATAGGTTGCAATGGAGATGACAGCCGCCACGCCCGGAAGCCGGTAGTAAATCATCATGAATAATGCAACAATGATGAAACCAATCAGGTAGGCAATCAGGCTTTTATCCAAAGAATCCTGCCCAAGGGTTGGTCCAACCACGCGAATTTGCTCAACAACCAGAGGAATTGGAAGGGAACCGTATCGCAATTGGACTGCCAGTGCGTTGGCAGTTTCACGAGTAAAACCGCCGGAAATGGAACCCTGACCTTCAGTGATGGGTGTTCGGATAATGGGTGATGAAATCACCTGTTTGTCCAGAACAATTGTTAAAAATTTATTCGTGTTATTGGTTGTGTGATCCGCAAATATTTTTGCCCCATCATCCTTGAGGACAAAATTCACTTCGTATTCACCAAGACTGTTGGTAACAACCGCCACATCCTGCAGTTGATCACCCGTCATGATTGTGTGATAGACAGTTGTTTCTGTTCCTGGCAGTTGCCCAACAGCAGGGGTTTCACCTTCAGCGGGGGTGGTGGTGTCTGTTCCAAGGTCCGTCGTGATGGTTGTTCCAGCTTCAAGCTCTGTATCGCCAGTGTCAACAAATTCCAGCTGACCAGTCTGCTTGATGACGTTAATCACATCTTCAGCCTTGGAGGCACCTGGAAGCTCACCAACAATGTACCGATCCCCAGAAATTTGGAAATTTACTTCTGCCACTCCAAGCCCATTGGAACGTCGTTCCAGGATGGATTTGGCAGTTTCAAGATCCTCTGGTGTAAATGGCTGGGTGAAGTTCGGATCAACCTGTAAAATGACCTGCATGCCACCGCGCAGATCCAGGCCAAGCACTGTGCGGATTTCCTTATCGATCTTGCCAATCTTTATACCCGGATTGTTGGGCAGATCAATCCAGATGGCAACTGCAAGAATGATGAGGATGAGAATAAGATTGAGGGTACGTCGCTTCATATGGACTAAATCTCCAATTCAGACAAATGCCAGCAGAAGCTGGCGAAGTAGGTGGATTATACTCTTATTGAACACGAATGAGTAGGGGAATGCGCTGAATTAAGGCGGATGGGCAGGAATATGCGCGTATTCCTTGACATAAAACATTAAGGGTTAGTATAATAGATCGGTTTGAATAAAAGGATTAGAAAGATTAACAGGAGTATTTAGGAATGGTTCCTCAACCAAAACGAAAACATTCAAAGGGTCGCCGCGATCGCCGGCGCGCCCAGGATAACCTGCAGACTGTAAGCATTGTGCAATGCAGTCACTGTGGCGAAATGCGCCCTTCGCATACGGTGTGTCCAAATTGTGGACATTACCAAGGGCGTGAAGTCATTAACCTGGAAAAAGAAAAGAAAACCAAGTAATTCCCGGCAATCAAATAAGCCATCGAACAGGCTGTTGAACCCAACAGCCTGTTTTATTTACAATGCCCACCCCAGCAAAAAACCAAGCAGTGCAATCACAATGCCCAGGTGAAGGAAAAGGTCGCTATCCACAAGCCAACCAGTTATTGTAAATTTTAAAACCAGGTTGGTCAGCACCAGAATGATCCCAATCAACGGCAGTAAACCTTTACGACCGGCAAGAAACTCCGATAATTGATCCAAAACACGGGAAAACCACGCGAGCATGCCTATTCCTCCTCGATGAGTGTATCTGTGTTCACGAGGTAAGGTTGAAACTGGGTATACAGGCGCCCCGGGACAGACCCATGAATGGTAACACTATTTCGTTCATGGTGAATTGATGATACATGACCCTGTTCGTGAATCAGTGAGATCAATTGACCTTCCTGGTAAGGGAGACGAATTTGGATGGGAATTTGAGTTTCATAAAGTTGCTTCTCAATCATGGTGAGCATGTCTGCTATTCCTGTTCCCTTTTTGGCTGAAATGGCAACAGAAAGCGGTGTGTTTGCAACGATCTCCTGAGCAATTTCCGGGTTGGGCAAAAGATCAATTTTGTTCATTGCTGTAATCACTGGGATGTGATCTGCGTTAATATCCACCAGCGTGTTTTGAACCGCTTTCCATTGGGCAAGGGCGTTCGGGTGGGTGATATCCACCATATGCAGCAATAGATCAGCTTCAGTGATTTCTTCCAATGTTGCCCGGAAGGCTGCAATCAATTGTGTGGGAAGTTTTTGGATAAATCCCACTGTATCCGTAAAGAGAACCCAGTGATTATCCGGGAGCTGCACGCGACGAGTGGTTGGGTCCAGGGTGGCAAACAATTGATTGGCGACGTATACATTGGAATGGGAAAGGTAATTCAGCAGGGTCGATTTTCCGGCATTCGTGTAGCCAACAAGCGCAACAATGGGAATTTGCGATCGTTTACGCTGGGAGCGATACCTGCTTCGATGTGCCCGAACCTTTTCCAATTCTGCTTTTAAACTGGAAATTCGAGTGCGTATTTCCCGTCGGTCCACTTCAAGCTGG
>JAGVUS010000340.1 GCA_019136175.1 Chloroflexota bacterium
GTGACGGTCAAGATCCTCAGCATGCTCTTTTTGAAAAGCTTTCAGCGCTTTTTGATCCCGGTTGCGGAGGGGCTGTGCCCATTCACTCCAGGAGCGACCGCCTTCGGATTCTTTGATTGCCATAAAAAGCGAAAAATCCGCCAGCCAATAGGCGTTATCAGATTTGAATTTCTCCAGTTCATCAGCAAATGGATTGGGACTTAACTTCTGGTATCGTTTAAATGCCCGGTCCAATAATTTCAACTTCCATTCAATGACTGGACCAAAATCCACGTGGTCATCCGGGAATTCCGGACGATCTGCCAGGTCTGTGCGGGATAGTAATCCATCCTGTTGGAGCAGCACCGGGCTGATCAGATAGGGATTTCCTGCAAATGCCGAAAAACACTGGTAGGGAGAGTCTCCATAACCGGTTGGACCAAGAGGAAGAATCTGCCACAGGGCACAGCCTGTTTCCTGTAAAAAGTCGAGCCACTGGAAACACTCGGGACCAAGATCACCAATCCCATCGGGACCCGGCAGGCTGGTTGGATGCAGTATGATGCCTGAAGCGCGATTAAAGTTCATGGGGTTTTCTCCGTGTTTGGATATATGCTCCCGAAGGTACCAGGTTGGACTCGTAATCTGATTCACAAACATCCGTCCAGATGATGGCACCCGGTTGGACAATCGAATCCGCTGGGATGGTGGAATTTTTACCCACCATGGTAATTGTGACTGCATCCGGTTGAATGGCTCCCAGCTGGACCCCATTTAGAATTTTTGCGCGTTTGTCAGTGATGGCTCGTTGGACGGTTGCCGCCTGACCAACCAGGGTATCCGTGAGGAGAATGGATTCCTCCACAATTGCCCCAGATCGTATGGTGGTGCCTGGTCCCAAAACGGAACGTATGACTCGTGCACCTGGTTCAATCGTACAGCCATCACAAACCAGGCTATCCGATATTTCTGCGGTACGATGGATCCGGGCGGGTGGACGTTCCTCCGTGCGGGTATGGATCACCCAACGGGGGTTGTAAAGATCGAATGCAGGAGGAGTGCAGAGTAAATCCATGTGGGCTTCCCAGTAGGAATTGACAGTTCCCACATCCACCCAATAACCATCAAATGGATAGGCATACACAGCATCACCGCTGGATACCATTTGGGGGATGATGTCTTTACCGAAATCATGGGATGAATCCCGATTATCATGATCTTCCCAGAGCAATCTGTCCAGATCAGCCTTGTTAAAAACATAGACCCCCATATTTGCCAGGTTGGATGGGGGATTGGCTGGTTTTTCCACAAAGGAAGTGACTTTCATGTTGGAATCCACACCAACAATTCCAAAGCGGGAGGCTTCGGATACTGGAACCTGGATGGTTGCCATGGTCAATTTGGCATGGTGGTCCAGGTGATACTGGATCATGCTGGAATAATCCATTGAATAAATGTGGTCTCCGGAAAGAATTAACACCAGTTCCTTCTCGCCGCGCTTGATAAAAGTAAAATTTTGTTGAATGGCATCGGCAGTGCCAACAAACCAGCTTGCCGAAGGGGATTTGTAAGGGGTAAATATGCGGACTCCGCCGGTAAAATCACGATTCAGATCCCAGGGACCGCCAGCTCCAATGTGCTCAATCAGGGAATGGGGACGGTATTGGGCAACAATCATTACGTCAAACAGGCTGGAGTTCACACAATTGGAGAGTGTGAAATCGATGATCCGGTACTTTCCGGCAAAAGGTACCGCCGGTTTGGTGCGTTTGGCGGTCAATACGCCAAGACGTGTCCCTTCGCCACCTGCCAGAATAATCGCTCGTGTTTTTAACATGGCTCTCGCTCCTGTAAATTAAGATAGATTTCGGCATAGGCACGTGCAGATTGTTTCCAGGAGAAATCCTGGGTCATCCCGCGAATTTGCATTGCCTGCCAGGCTGGTCGATTGGGATACATCGCCAAAGCCCTTAACAAAGCAACGGTAAAAGCAGCCGGGGATGCCTCTTTGAAAAGGTACCCATTTCCACCCCCCGGTTCCCGATTATCTCGGATGGTGTCCTTCAGCCCGCCTGTCTCGCGGGCGACTGGTACACAACCGTACCGCATGGCAATCATCTGGGCAAGTCCACAAGGTTCATAACGAGATGGCATGAGCAGCATGTCTCCACCAGCATACATCCGATGGGAAAGCAGCAGGTCAAAGCGGATGGCTGCCCGGACCCGGTCCGGCAATTCAACTTCTAGGCTGCGGGCGGCACTCTCCAGCAAGGGATCACCTGTTCCGAGTAGAATTGCCTGCCATGGTTGATCGGTCACCATGCGTAAGCCTTCAATTGCCAGATCCATGCCTTTTTGGTTATCGATCCGACCGATCATGATCAGGAGGGGGATATTTGGTGAATATGGTAGTTGAAACTCTTCCAACAGGGATTTCTTGTTAATCAACCGTTGATCGAGTTCAGATACAGAGAAATTTCCTGCCAGGGCTGTATCCGTGGAAGGATCCCAGCCTTTCTCGTCAATGCCATTGAGTATGCCGGAGATGCAATCGGACCGGGTTTTTAGAAAATCCTGCAACCCGCAACCAAATTCCGGAGCAAGAATTTCCTGGGCATAAGTGGGGGAAACGGCGATAATGTGATCGGCTGCCAGCAATCCAAGTGGGAGAGGAAAGGAGCGCGCCCAGACTGGAAGACGATCATCGGTTGCCGGGGGGATGCCAAAGGAACGAACAACGGTTTCTGCTCCCCCTCCCATGAATGGGAGGTTGTGGATGGACAAAACCGACTTGATGCGGGCGTAGCTGGAAGATGTCTTGCGGCGGTTGGCAAGTTCGTATGCAGCAATGGCAGTGTGCCAGTCATTGAAGTGGAGGATATCAGGTTTCCAATCGAGGCGCGTTGCCAGTTCCAGGGAAGCCAGCGAGAAGAAAATATACTTTTCTCCATCTTCGATGGGATTGGTGCTGTAAACCGTGGTGCCAGAAAGGATTGGTGGACCTTCAATCAGGTACACAGGCATCTGGTTGATTGTGGTCATAAACACCCGGGCGGGGATCGGTCCGGATGGGTGAGGCACCTGGAAATTACCAATCAATTGCAAATCGGGAAGGCGGTGGGTTATGACTGAATGGAATGGAATTACAAGGCGGACATCAATGGCTCTGCCTCCTGCATCGTTAAGAGGGAGTGATCTTAATGCGCGGGGAAGGGACCCGGCTACATCTCCCAGCCCGCCGACCTTAACCAATGGTTCTGCTTCTGCTGAAACAAACAGGACATTCAGTGGATCTGGCATCGCCTGCCCCTTTCCTAGTCAAAATCGTTTTGAATCATGTCCAGGTAGTCATGGGTGGTGGCTTGCTGCGAACTTTCACCTAACAGTTGGATTAATTCTACAGCCAATTGCGATTTATTGCGTGCATCCTGCCTGCTCCAGGTTCGGCTCTTGATCTCCAAAAAATAACCGAGGTCTGGCTTGGTTACATGATCAACATTGATGAAGAATTCGGTTTTATGAAAACGAACCAGGTAGCGGAAGCGTTCTTTTTCAATTTCAAATTCTGCCGCAGGTTTGAAATATTCCCGGTAAAATCTGGCGGTATGGGTGGCGGGTGCAAGGAACCGGCTGCGGGAAAGCAATACTTTCTGCGGAAGTTCAGCTTCCCGGGCTGGACCAATGTGTGTCAGGCGGTTGCGGGTGTTGGTTGTATTGCCGCGTTCGTCAATAAAATGATCCTCCCGGTAGCGGATATATCCCTGGGATGGATCGGAAAAACTGAAGTAAGTGTCGTATTGGCGGTAGTGACGGTGCCGGATGATTTCAATGGCAGGGTTGTGCAGTGCTTTAAATACACTTTCCGGATTGTTAATGGATACCTTTGCCTGGATTTCGTACGACTCTTCTTCCATGGCACCACCAATGGCAACCAGCTTGGAGAGGACGGACTGTTCCCGAATGGCAAGGAATTGATCGATTTTGTGGGCAACTGCCTGTCCCTGGATCATTAGTTCTGCTTCGTTGAGTGTGAGTAGTTGCTGGTTGCGCATCAACCACTGACCATTGACCATTACATCGGTGACATCGGTGGATTTGGCGGCATAAACGAGTTGTGCATAAATCCCATTTGGATCCCGGTAAAACCTGGGCATGTTATGGAGGGAACCAATCTGAATCAGGATTAAATCCGCCCGTTTCCCGGGGGTCAGGGATCCCGTGATATCCCCCACATGAATTGCATTTGCACCCATCCGGGTTGCCATCAGTAAAGTGGTGACAGCCGGGAGGGTGGTTGGATCACCGGACGTTCCCTTGGCAAGGAAGGTGGTGAGACGGATTTCCTCAAACATATCATGATCGTTGTTGGAGGCTACTCCATCAGTTCCAATTCCTACATTTAGCCCAAGCTCAATCATCCGTTTTACAGGAGCAACACCGGAGGAAAGCTTGAGATTGGAGGATGGATTATGCGCCACACCCACATTCGAATGTTTCAACGTCCTCATTTCACCTTCGTCTATGTGGACACAATGGGCTGCGATAACTTTTGCCTCGAATAAGTTCAATTTCTTCACGTAAGGAACCACAGGCATGCCCTGTTCGGCGCGCATTGCTTCAACTTCGGATGCGGTTTCTGAAATGTGGATATGCAATGGTACGTCATATTCCAATGCCAGGTCCCGGCACGCCAGTAATATTTCGGGCGTGCAGGTGTATGGAGCATGTGGGGCAACTGCCGGGACGATCAATGGGTGATTCTTCCATCGTTGGATAAACTCCCGGGTTGCCGCCAGTGAATCTTCGTAAAACTGGGCATCCGGGGTGGGAAACTTGAGGACAGATTCTGCCAGAACAGCCCGCAAGCCAGCCTGGGCAGTCGCGATAGCAACATCCTCTTCAAAGTAGTACATGTCTGCAAAACAGGTAATCCCGCTGCGAATCATTTCTGCGCAGCCAAGCAGTGTTCCCAATTGAACAAACTCTGGTGAGACGAACTCGCGTTCAACGGGCATCATGTACCCAAGAAGCCAAACGTCCAATCGAAGATCATCTGCCAGCCCCCGGAGAAGTGTCATGGGAACATGGGTGTGAACGTTTACCAGTCCGGGCATCAGAATATTTCCATGGCAGTCGATGATTTCCCTGGCAACATAATTTTCTGAAATTGCAGTGGCAGTATCCACGGCAACGATTGAATCTCCGCGGATCGCCACCGCCCCAGGATTAAACTGGGCGAGGGACTCATCCATCGTAAGAACGTGGGCGTTGGTGAGTATGAGATCAACTTGTTGCATGTTGAGATCCTTTCTGTTGATTGGAATGTTATGCAATATTGCGCCGGACGAAATCCAACGCTGTGTTCACAGCCCAGGCGGTGCCCATTTGGGCGGGTCCACCATAGGAGCGGTGCAATTCATACAATCCTTCGGGGGTGATCAGGAATGCCCACATGTTCTGCTGCCACTGACCGGGGATGAAATTAGTCTCCTTAAAAGTTGTTTCATCTTCGGCAGTGGGTTGAATCAGAGCGTTGGTTTGGATTCCGGCACGTTCCAGCCTTCGCACCAACTCGCTACCCAGCCCGCCTTCCACTACGGTCAGGGAATGTCCCAGCACTTCCATGCGCGTTGCAATCAGGCTTTCCAGAGTGTCCTCATTCTGACCGTAAATGGCGTTTCCCACCCGCTGGCGGATGACCTGACCCAACTCATCCAGCATTTTCTGCGCATCTTCGATGGAATTTGCCTTGGCGGTAATCCGGATATCAATTTGACCAGCATGGGCGGATAACCCAATAACCCAACCGTGGGATTGGATAATTTCTCAAGGTCGCCAATCATTTCGTCCAGTTGGGATTCTCCCAGTCCAGCACAGTGCAGCACAAGCGCTTGTATCGTGCCTTTGAGATCAAATTTTTCCTTCAAATATGGAAGAATGACATTTTCCATCAGGAATTCCATTTCCCGCGGAACACCGGGCAGGCTGATAATTACGCTTCCGCCTGTTTCTGTAATGAAGGCAGGTGCCGTACCGACCAAATTCTCCACAGGAATGGATCCTTGCGGAATGTATGCCTGGCGTTTGTTGTTTTCGGTTGCCTGTCGACCAAATCGTTCAAATCTTGCCTGGATTTGCCCCCATAATTCCGGGCGGTATTCCAGGGGAACATTGACAGCCAGGGCAACAGCCTGCCTGGTGGGATCGTCAACCGTGGGTCCCAATCCGCCGGTGGTAATGATAATTTGCGCACGTGTGAGGGCTTCCCGCAATGCCTGGGCAATCCGTTCGGCATTATCTCCGATAATAGCTGTCCGAAACAGGTCGATTCCAGTATCGCGCAGATGACGGGCAATGTAGCGGGTGTTGGTGTCTTGTATTTCGCCGAGCAATAACTCGGTTCCAAGTGCAATGATTTCTGCTGTTGGCATTGTTTTCCTCGATACCTTTAATTTGGATTGATGCACGCCTCAACTTCGGCGCGCAACGTTTGCATGGGAATGAATAATTTGGAGGACTTGTTGTCATCATTTAAATCCCGGATGACATCCAGGACACATTGGTACAATTGTTCAGGAGAAAGTCCGGAACGATTTACCAGGATACCGGAGTGGGACGATGAAAGAAAAGGATGGGTGATGATGACCAGTCTGCCATCATCCGAAGCCAGCCTGGCAGCTGGAATGGGGTCAAATGTACAGCTTAAGTCGAAAATGACGGGGATGGAGGCATTCTCCAGCAACCGGTTGTATGCCTGCCGGGCAGGTTCCGGCAGCCCCATGCTATCCTCTATGGACCATTCCACTGGATGATTCTTGACATCATGGTTCTGCTTCAGTGCAGATTGTAGATCATCCCATTGTTCCATTGATGATGGGCAGGCGGGATCTCCTATTGGCATGACAACCCCCAGGGTCAGCTGATCATCCTTTTGAAGCGTAATGCAGAAAAGAGGATCCTTGCAGGATAATTGCTGGCAGCCGGCAAGGCTAAAACTGAAGAAAAGCAAAAGGGACAAATTCAGCACATGTCGATTTGAAGGCATTGATAATCCATGGAAAAATAATCACCTGGGGAAAAAAGGTGCCTCCGCCAAGTTTGAGATAGTGTAGCACAAATCCAATGAAACGGGGAATGATGTCACATAAAAGGATCATTCACCGATATTGTGGGTTAAAATGGTTCTCATGGATAAAAAACAGATTGGGCAATGGGGAGAAAACAGGGCTGCGGAATTTCTGCAGGAGAAGGGGTATGAGATCATTGCGCGAAATCAGCGTACGCCTTACGGTGAATTGGACCTTGTAGTGCGATCTGCGGATGAAATCATTTTCGTTGAGGTTAAGACGCGCACCAGCAGGCGGTATGGTTATCCCGAAGAGGCGGTTACACCCCGGAAACGGGAGCACTTATTAAATGCGATTGCCTGCTTTTTACAGGAACATCCAGAATGGGAACAACCCTGGCGGGTGGATGTAATTGCAATTGAGGGGAATCCTGATGAGAGCTGTCCAAGGATCACATGGTTTGAAAATGCAATCCGAGCCTAAGATTCCCCTGGTTGTCTTGCTTGGACCGACAGCTGTGGGCAAAACTGAATTATCCCTGCAGATTGCCGAGACCCTGGGCGGTGAAATTGTCTCTGCTGACTCAAGATTGTTGTATCGAGGGATGGATATTGGGACCGCCAAGCCTGGCTGGAACGAACGAAAACGGGTGCCGCACCACCTTATTGACGTAGCCAATCCTGATGAGATCTGGAGCCTGCCAATGTATCAACTGGCAGCTGGCAAAGCCATCCAGGAGATTTACCAGCGGGGCAATCTGCCCTTTCTGGTGGGGGGAACTGGACAATACATTTGGTCTCTGGTCCAGGGTTGGCAGCCCCCTCAGGTGGCACCAGATCCAAAAACGCGGGCAGTGTTGGATGCATGGGGGAGAAAGATTGGATCTGAAACCTTGCACCGGCAATTGTCCTTGTTGGACCCGGAGGCTGCAATCCATATTGAAGCCAATAATTTGCGACGGGTATTGAGGGCATTGGAGGTAATTTTTACAACCGGGCGAAAATTTTCAGAACAGCGCAGGCGGGGGGACAGTCCATACAATTCCTTGTTGATTGGTTTAACCCGATCCCGGCAGGAAATCTATGCCCGTGTTGATCAGCGGATTGACCAGATGCTGGCAGATGGCTGGGTTGAGGAGGTGCGGGATTTGTTGAACCAGGGATATGATCCTCAACTATCCGCGCTTTCTGCCATTGGCTACCGTGAGATTTGTGCTTACCTGAAAGGAAAATGCACACTGGATGAAGCGGTTAAATTGGTGAAACGTCAGACCAGGGTTTTCATCCGGAGGCAGTCAAACTGGTTTAAATTGGATGATCCATCCATCCATTGGTTTGAGATGAACGATGCTCCAAAGACAAAAATCATGGAGTTAATCAGGTTAAATTTTAATAATTAAATAAAAAATGGCAGACCTTACTTCTGCCATTTTTTAGCAATAGACGATTTGGTTAATTGTTGTGAGGAACCAGCGTGGGGATGCCGGATGTTTTGGGAACAGGCGGTGGGAAGATGGCTTCAAACTCCTCCCGGGAGAGGGTTTCCACTTCCAATAATTTGTTGGCAACTGCATCCAGTTCCTGCCTGTATTGGGTAAGAATCCGCCGGGCTTCCATATATGCCTCATTCACAAGGCGGCGGACTTCCTGGTCAATTCGTTCCGCAACAGCTTCCGAATAATCCCGTTGTTCAGAGATTTCACGACCGAGGAAAATTAACTCCTCTTTTTGTCCATAGACCATTGGACCGAGTTGATCGCTCATTCCCAGGCGGGTGACCATGGTGCGAGCCATCTGTGTGACCCGTTCAATATCATTGGATGCACCAGATGTAATGTCATCAAATACAATTTCTTCAGCAGCACGTCCGCCAAGCAAGCCAACCATTTCTGCCAGCAATTTCTTGCGCGGCATGAGGGTGCGATCCTCCTGGGGGAGGGCAAGGGTATATCCGCCAGCCATTCCCCGGGCAATAATGGAAACCTTGTGAACAGGGTCTGATTCTGGCAGTACGTTCATAACAACCGCGTGACCAGCTTCATGGTACGCAACAATCCGCTTTTCCTCGGGATTAATCAGGCGGCTTTTGCGTTCCGGTCCGGCAATGACGCGTTCGATGGCTTCTTCAAATTCCGACTGTCCGATGGATTTCTTGTTGCGCCGGGCAGCCAGGATGGCTGCTTCGTTCACCAGGTTTTCCAGGTCAGCGCCAACGAAGCCGGGGGTGGCTCGGGCAAGTACAGACAGGTTAAGGTCAGGATCCAGCGGTTTCCCACGGACATGCACCTTAAGAATGGCTTCTCGGCCGCGAACATCCGGGCGGTCCAGTACCACACGACGATCAAACCTGCCTGGGCGCAGCAAAGCTGGATCCAGGATATCCGGGCGGTTTGTGGCTGCTACGATGATGATGTTGGTATCCGTATTAAAACCATCCATCTCCACTAGCATCTGGTTCAGGGTTTGCTCACGTTCGTCATGGCTTCCACCCAAACCCGCACCACGCTGTCGTCCGACAGCATCAATTTCATCGACGAAGACGATGCAGGGAGAGTGCCGCTTGGCTTGATCAAACAGATCACGTACGCGGCTGGCGCCCACCCCAACAAACATCTCCACAAATTCCGAACCGGAAATTGAGAAGAAAGGTACTCCCGCTTCCCCGGAAACCGCCTTGGCGAGCAGGGTTTTTCCAGTTCCGGGAGGTCCTACAAGCAGTACACCCTTTGGGATGCGGGCGCCGAGGGCAATGAATTTCTGCGGCTCGCGCAAAAATTCCACAACCTCCTGTAATTCCTCCTTGGATTCATCGACACCAGCAACATCATCAAATGTGACCGTGGGATGATCACCAGAGAACATGCGTGCCCGGGACTTGCCAAATGAAATTGCTGCATTGTTGCTGCCCTGCGCCTGCCGGAAGATGAAGAAGAAACCGGCAATCAGGATGAGGAATGGCAGGACATATCCAACAGCTGTCAGAACATTCCACCAGGCGCTTGGGGGTTTAAATTCCAAGTCAATATTGGTGGCTGCAAGGTCCTCCTGCGTAACACCAAGTAGAATCAATTGGTCAATCAGGGTGGATTCTGGTTCCTTGGTGGATGTTTTTTCTGTCCCATCCTTGTAGGTAATGGTCAATTCATTCTCTGTGGTTTCTATTTTCATGACCTGGCGGGCTTTAATATCAGCCGCCACCTGATTTAGATTGATCGCTTCCGGATTCCCGCGCTGATTGAAACCAACCATAATCATTGTAATGATGGCGATGAACAACAGCAGGTAGATCAGGAACGATGAATTTCGTGAATTCACGGACACCTCCAATATTTACATAGGACCCCTGTATGGGGTTGGTACCATGATTATACCAATCAAGGCACTCTGTTTCCAGAGTATGTCGATTCTATTCAGTGATTATTAATAAAAGTATTACAAAAATCCATCCCAATTCAGTTAAATGATGGACCGGATTTCCTCCAGGAAGATGCGATCCTGGGCTATCACGGTTTCAATCCATTCCATGATTGATGTCGATCCACCACCAGCCTGCAGGGTGGTGGTGTTCCAGTTCTCCAGTGGAAGGGAATGCAGAATCTGGATTACCTCCAACCTTGCTTGATAAAATTCCGCCAATGCCTGCCCGCCTATGTTATTTGGGTTAACCCTGTCTGTTCCGTGAAGAATGACGGCTTCTTTATTTTTACTGAAATGTTTCAACTGCGCAAGGTTGATCTCCACCTCCCGATCCCTGAGGTGGCAGACCAGGGCAGCCAGGTTGCTTTGTTTTCCCGGAAACGCATTCATCCAGGTGGAATCAGGCATATTTCTCAAAAGAGTATCAATCGCCGCGGGTGTGGCTTTCAGGAATGCCAGCATGGCGGTTGGGGTTTCTGGTTTGGGGAGGGTTCGTTGCTCCAAGTGGGTATCCAGCCATGGGTAAAAATTTTCCAGGGAGTGAGAACCAACCCCGGCAGGTTTCTGGATTTCAGATGAATGATGAATATGATAGGTTGTGATTCCAATTGCCTGTGCCGGGAGGATATCATCTTCATAACTATTGCCGATCATGACAACCGGCTCGTCGTTCCAGCCGATTTTGGCGAGAATTTCCGCGTAATATTCCGGGCTTGGTTTTGAAAAGTGGAAATTTTCATAGGTGGTAACCAGATGATAGGGGTACTTGATGACTGGAAGATTAGCCCATGCAAGCCGTTGATGGATTGCTGTTACTGGAAAGAGGGGATTGGTAGCCACAACCACCCGGTACCCGCGCTGAAAAGCTCGTTCCACGCATTCGATTGCATCTTTCCGGGGAGAGGTGATTGGCTGCAGGGAAGGAAAAACCTCTTCGTAAAACTTGATCAGGATTGGGTGAAGTTCATCCTTGGGGATCCCGATGGAAGGATAAAAATCGGCATCAAAGGCATGTTCCAGCGTGATGGTCGGATTGGTATTGCGTATCATGCTGCGCGTGGCATGCAGAAGGCAGGCTAACATCCGATCCGGTGACACCCGGCTGGAAAGTGCCTGCCCAAGAGCCTGGAAATATGCTGTTTGGAACTGCTCAAATGGATTGGTCAGCAGGGTGTCGTCCAGGTCAAACAGTAACGTGATACTCATTGTTCCTCAATAAACGCATCGGGTAAATCATGACATAAGCCACAACCAACATGAGGTTCCTTGACGATCCCCTGGGAACGCGAACAATAAGCTGTGATGATCACTTTTCTTTTCAAACCGGGAAGCTTTCGTTTGATGGATGCAGAAAGGGTCATATTTGGACATGAGTTTGCCTGGAGTATTCCGGGAACTGGACAGGCTTTACACAAGTCCGCAGTCCAATGATTTGGGGGAGGTTGATGCCCGATCAATCTACATTCTTCTGCATTTTTCCCGCGGTAATAGTCGCCATAAAAATATTTACATTCTTTTCCGGCAGGTGTCCGCATGTTCACTCTCCTGATAGAAGGGATGGCATTTTTCCAGCGGGGGCAGCCAGAAAAATGCCATCCAATTTTTTGGGGTTGATTTCTGCCAACTAACTCATTACACGGGTTACATAGGATCCCGAGCGGGTATCCACGCGAATGGTGTCGCCCTGGCTGACAAAATAGGGAACGTCAACGTACGCGCCGGTTTCAACTTTCACCCGCTTTGTCACGCCAGTTGCCGTATCACCCTTGACAGCAATTTCAGCTTCCACGACCTTCAAATCCACCGTGGTTGGCAATTCGATATCAATCGGGTCGTTGTTATAGAATGTGAGTTTGACTTCCATTTCCTCTTTAAGGAATCCTGCCACATCTTCCAGGACATCGTGTTTGATGGGGTATTGCTCAAAAGTCTCGACATCCATGAAGTAGTACAGATCTCCATCGGTATAGAGATACTGTGCGTTATGAAATTCCAGACGAACATCCTGCACCTGAGCACCGGAGATGAATGTGCGTTCCAGCGTAGTCCCGGTGAGGAGGTTGCGTGCCTTGATGCGGATGGTTGCGTTGCCGCGCCCCGGTTTGTTATGGCTGTATTCCAAAACCTTGAATAAACCGCCATCCAGTTCAAAAGTCACGCCTTTACGAAGATCATTTACATCAATCATTTTTATATCCTTACATATTACCTTGAAATTAATCCGGTTGATTATAGCGCGTTGTGGTCATACTGACAAGAAAAAGGGCTGCATGGGTATCCATACAGCCCTTAATAAGGTGACCAAGAGCAGTTAGCCCAAGTCTGGCTCAATTAACCCGTAGGTTCCATCGCGGCGGCGGTAGAGGATATTGACTGCGTTGGTGTTTGCATTGAAGAAAATAAAGAAATTTTCGTGTCCCAGAAGAGCCATCTGTTCGAGGGCTTCATTTTCATCCATGGGAACAAGGGTGAATTTTTTCCGCCGGACGATCACGGGTGGTTCTTCAACTTCAGCCGGGATTGTCTCCTGGACTACTTCGGAAGCAGGGGTTCCATCTCCTCGCCCGCGGACGCGCTTTCCTTTTAGCCGCTCAATCTGGCGCTGCATTTTATCCACTGCGGCATCGATGGCGGCGAAAATGTCATCTGCACGTTCCTCGGTACGCAGAATGTAGCCGGGTCCTCGCAGGGTAATTTGTGTAACATACCGGTCAGCTGAGCTTCGTGCAGACTTGGAGTGGGATAAGTCCACCCGGGCTTCTTCTATATCATTCAGGAATCGATCCAATTTGGATACCTTGCGTGTGGCATATGTTTCCATGCGCTCGGTGGTTTCCATGTTCCTTACGAAGATATCTACTTTCAGGTCCATATTTTCCTCCTGTGAAATTGGGGTATGGATAAAATGGGTGTCTCAGAGACAATAATCAGCCCAATAAACTTTCCGGATGGGCTGCCAAACCTGCCCGTGCAAGGGTGATTCCGTACACCTTTCGTGCTCCAGCTTCCATCAGGGCGGTTGAACAAGCCCGCATGGTCGCTCCTGTGGTCGTCACATCATCGATCACGAGAATATTCTTCTCTTCCACTTCCTCAGAATGGGCAGTAAATGCATGACAAACATTCTCCCTTCGCTCCTGCCCGGTGAGACCGACCTGACTGGTTGTGTGCTGTGTGCGAACCAGCGCACGGTCAGATATTGGAATATCGAGAGCTAGGTGTAGTGGAATCGCCATATACTTGGATTGATTATAACCCCGTTCTTGAAAACGTTGTTTGCTGAGAGGCACTGGAATCATGAGATCAAATTCCCATTCAAGCGAACCCAGCAGGGAGAGGAGCAAGGGGGCAAATGTCTCTCCCAATCCGATGTTTCTTTCGTATTTCAATTGTTGGATTGCCTGTCGCAGAGAGCCGTGATAGATTCCCCACGAACGAAGAGCTGTGAAATCGGGCGGGTTGTTCCGGCATTCGTGACAAAGACTTGCATTTGGGGTGGGGGCACCACAAATGGGGCAGATGGGAACATCTTCCAGGCGGATTACCTGGTTCAGGCAAGAATGACACCAACGATCCCCCAGTTTCCCACAGCCGCAACATGCAGGGGGAAATACCCAATCCAAAGCATTCCACAAAAAATGATAGGATCGGTAGGGCAGCGAAACCTTGCCCTTTGGAATCATCCCTTCACTCCAGGTGGTTATTTTGTGAACATCTCACCAAGGGCGGACTGCATTAAACGGAGAACAGCCGGAGTAAGCAGAACAATCATGATGGTTGGAAAAATCAACAACGCCATTGGAATCAGCATTTTTACGGGTGCTTTATGGGCTTTTTCTTCAGCAATCTGGCGGCGCCGAATGCGCATTTGATCCGATTGGATGCGAAGAATTTTTGCCAGGCTGACGCCTAATTGTTCACTTTGAATAACCGCGGCGGTGAAACTGGTCAGCTCGGTCAGTCCAATTCGGTCTGCCATATCCCGCAGTGCTTCCTTGCGAAGTTTTCCAAGCTGAATTTCCCGTAAAACACGGGCAAATGCCAAGGATAATTCATTTTCCCATTTTTCGCATACTTTTTGAAGGGCAGCTTCAAATCCCAAACCTGCTTCCACGCAGATTGTCAGAAGGTCCAGCGCATCTGGCATTGCTTTTCGAATTTCATTTTGACGTCGCTGAATTTTGCTGGTCAGCAGCATCTGGGGCATTGCAAAACCCATCAAACCAGCCAAGACAGCAACCAGGACGATTCTGCTTGTTGGCCAATCTGCTGTTCCGAGGGTGAATGCCAGTACAATCACTCCAGCCAGGACAAACATCAACACAAATTGTCCAACCAGGACCATGGATGGGTCCAGGTTGGCTGGGCTGCCTGCAAGTTCCAGTTTTCTCTGGATGGATTGAAGTGCGTTTGCAGGCGTGAACTTGGTGGCAATTTCCCCCAACTTCCGTGCTACAGGCAGGATGACACGCTCCGAGAACGGTCGGGACAGTTCCAGTTTGCGGAGATCAACCGGTTCACCATCCTGGCTTAGTTCTTCAAGCCGGTCCAGCAAGGCGCGCTCGTCGGAGGTTTTGGGACTGCGAAGTCCAATGACAGTCAGAATAATTGCAAAAGCAATTATGGCTACAATGATGACAATCAGTAAAATATCCATCGCGTGATTGCTCTCCTTCCTTTGCTAGACCTCGATATCGGCAATTTTTGTCATCACAAAATAACCGATGATGATAAGAACTGCTGATACCCCAAGCGATATGTAACCACACATCCCACTTTCGGGTCTAAAAAATGTCATCATGTAATCCCTGTTCATGACATACAATAACAACATCAGGATTACTGGGAGCATGGATAGAAACCTGCCGGAATAGATTACTTGGGAAGTCAGAACCCGGATTTCCCCCTTAATCCGAACTCTTTCCCGAATGGTGTAAGAGATGGTATCCAGGATTTCAGCCAGGTTGCCGCCAACTTCCCGCTGGACGTTGATTGCAGTGATCACAAGGTCCAGGTCATCAGATGGAATTCTGGTTAGCAGGTTATCCAGGGCGCGTTCCATTGGAATGCCAAGCTGCATTTCCTGGACAACCCGGCGAAATTCATCACAAATGGGGGCGGGGAGTTCCTTGCTAACAGCTTCCATTGCCTGCATGGTGGAAAAACCAGCCCGAAGGCTGTTGACCATCAGGTTTAACATATCGGATAATTGATCGTTAAATTTGTGCAGTCTCTTCTTTTGTTCGCCTTTGACATACATTCCCGGAAGGAGGAATCCGATGAATGCTCCAACTGCGGCAAGCAGGAGCGATTTTCCTCCAATGACATACATTAAAACAGCCATCAAAAATACCGCTATGATCATGATGGCAATATATTCACCGGTTTTTATTTTTAAGTTCGCCTGTGCAAGATCTCGGGAAATTTTGTCACCGTAGGTTGATTTGTCCACCCGGCGCGTGATCCAGTCCGTGAGAGGGGTGGCGGCAGCTTTACGGATCTCAGCCTGTTCTTCCTGGCTGACGTATCGATCAATTCGTTCATCAACACTGGTGCGCTCCGACCTGGCGGAAACCACGATGCCAACAATGAGCAAGAGCAGGGCAAGCCCTCCTCCAATTCCAAGAATTAAAATGGGATTCATATCCATTCCTGCCTTTCCAAGAAGGATTGGTCTGTGGTCGCAATCACCTTCGGCGTTCTCCCATACCAAATATGGAAGGTGATAACTTGATCCCGGCTGCATCCAGTTTATCCATAAATTTCGGGCGAAGACCGCTTGCGCGCAAGCGTCCTTCCACTTTATTGGTGTTTGGATTGATGCCGGTTTGCTCAAAGAAGAAGAGGTCGGTTAATGTGATGATTTCACCTTCCATGCCGGTGACCTCACTGATGTAAACAACTTTACGCGTGCCGTCCCGCAGGCGTTCCTGGTGAATGATGAGATCAATGGCGGAGGATACCTGCTCGCGAATTGCCCGGACCGGAAGATCCATGCCTGCCATCATGGTCATGGTTTCCAGACGAGCCAGGGAGTCGCGCGGGCTATTGGAGTGGAGGGTTGTCATGGAACCGTCATGACCTGTGTTCATGGCTTGCAGCATATCCAATGCGGCTTCATCGCGAATTTCGCCAACAATGATGCGATCCGGACGCATACGAAGGGCATTAACCACCAGTTGCCGGATGGTGATTTCACCTTTTCCCTCAATGTTGGGCGGACGGGATTCCAATGTGACAACATGTTCCTGGCGTAATTGGAGTTCTGCTGCATTTTCAATTGTGATAATGCGCTCATCTGTTGGGATATACGAGGACAAGACGTTCAGTAAAGTGGTTTTCCCAGACCCGGTGCCACCCGATATTACAATATTAACGCGTGCCGTTACACAAGCTTTCAAAAATTCAACCGCCTCTGGTGTAATGGATCCATATTCAATCATTTGATCCACGGTGATCGGTTTTTTGGAGAATTTCCGGATTGTGATGACAGGACCGACTAATGAAATGGGCGGAATGACAGCATTAACACGAGAGCCGTCCGGCAGGCGGGCATCCACATAGGGACTGGATTCATCAATGCGGCGACCGAGTGGAGAAACAATCCGCTCAATAATCCGCATAACATGTTCATTGTTTTCAAAGGTCATGGGAACGCGGTAAATTTTCCCTTTTCGTTCCACATAAATATTCTTATGCCCATTCACCATGATTTCAGTAATGGTTTCATCTTCCAATAACGGCTGCAAAGGACCAAATCCAAGAATTTCAGCCGTGATCTGATCAAACATCCTTGCCCTTTCGGGCTTGGAGAGGATGATGTTTTCTTCACTGAGGATTTGCTCAAACAACTCGAAAATTGTGCGGCGAACCTCATCCACTTTTGAAACATCAATTGAGGGATTCAGGGTGGATAGAAGTTTTGTCTGTACCCGGTTTTTGATATCTGCGTATTTATCTGATACAGGACCCTGCGATGGTGGTACAGCGGGTCGAGATTGAGCCGGTGTGGCTGGGGTTTGTGATGAGGGGGTTACCGGATCGCTGTCATTTTTAATTCGCCTGAGGATGGACATGATTTATCCTTTCTGTGAGGCGGTTAGCGTTTCGCCGGGATGGTTGGTTGTTCTTCGCCTGCTTTGTTGATCAAGTCTTTCACGGAATCGGCAAGGGCAAGGATGCTTTTACCGGGTGTGGACCCGCGATTATCCACCATGAAGGGGACACCTTTGTTGATGGACAGGCTGACAATTCGATCATCTTCAGCAATGACCTGCAAGATCGGCTGCCGCAGGCTTTCGCCGACATTTTTGGGGGCGATGTTCAGTTGCTTGTTGTAGCGATTCATGACAAACAGGATGCGGCTGCGGGCGATGCCGGATTTATCCATCAAGTTGAGAAACAGGTTGCAGGATTTAATGGATGGAATATCCTGGGTTGTTACCAGAACAATTGCATCTGAAAGGTCCAGTGCGGTTTGTACAATATCGGTGAGGTAAGAAGTGGTATCTATGATTACCCACGAGTAGATTTTTTGAAGGTATTGGATGAGCTTGCTGAATTGTTCTCCGGAGACATTATCATAATGCTCCGGCTTTGGGGGGGAAAGCAGGACGTTGATACCCGTTGAGGTATGGGTCACCAGGACTTCGTGGATGATATCCGGATCCAGTTCGTCCACACGGGGAGCAAGATCCATGATGGTATTTTTGCCTTGCTCATTTAAAAATACTGCAATGTCTCCGTATTGAAGGTTTCCATCCACCAGGGCTACTGTTGTGTCGTCCTTCTGGAGTGCAATCGCCAGGTTCACAGCGATTGTGGTTTTACCAGAACCACCTTTTGGGCTGTAAACCGTGACAACCTTTCCAAAGTTGCTGCCGGCTTGAATGAAAGGTATAACCGGACCGGTTTGCCCTGAAGGACCAAGAACAACACCCGCTTTTCCACGTTCATCTGCTGCAACTGCACCTGCTCTTCGGATGGCGGATGTCAACTCGTCAATCATTGGGGGTTTGGCGAGAAAATCGCGTGCCCCTGCAAGCATTGCCCGGCGCATGTAGTTGGGATCATTTTGCACCGAGAGGATAACCACCTGGGTAAAAGGCACCTTGCGCCGGATTTGTTCTGTGGCGGTAATCCCGTCCATATCCGGCATGTTGATGTCCATGATGACCACATCGGGGCGGGTCTGTACGGACATATCCACAGCTTCTTTGCCTGTGCGGGCGGTCCCAATGACTTCAATCAATGGATCAAATTGAAGCATCCGGCGGATGCTTTCCCGCGTATCGGTGATGTCATCTACAATGAGTACCCTGATTTTTTCAGGTGGTGCCATGCTTGCTCCGTAAATTTAGGGGTGATGCCGTCCCGATATTGAAACCGGGACGGCATTAAGATTGGTCAGAATGAGCTTGCGATTTTCACTAAGGAATTTGCGGCAAGGGGTATGGAGGTTCTTCGTACATGGGCTCCACACCAAAGGGCAGTTTGGCTGGCAACGGGATTGCTTTCTGGTCCATGAGATATTGCTGGGTGACTGCATCGGTAACAAACTGGGAGCCATCGACAGGGTTGCGCATGGAGAGATTAATTCGGATTCCGGAAAGCATCATGTAGTTGAGCAGAACAGACTCCTGGGGAGAGACAATCAGTGTGACCACTTCCGGTTTTGGTGTTTCAACAGGAGCAGCCTCTTCACCTTCAGCTTCCTCTACTGGAGCTTCTTCGGCAACAATCTCAGTGGTTTCAAGAGGGAATTCGCCAAGTTTCAACACAATGGCATCCTGGATGATGTTCTGGCAGACCAGGCGCGGGCGCTGGGGTTCGGATGGCACGATGTACATGACTTCATCCATTAATTCGTTCAGTTCGGTTCGCCCGGTATAGGATGGTCCTTCAATCACCGTACCATCTGCCTGGGTAATGTTGCCAATATTGGTTGCCGTGCCCAGGATGAGTTCGCCTTCAAAACCACTGATCATTACCTGTCCGGTAAGGTTGGGCAATTCCGTCTGCCATTCCGGATCGACATCCACCAGCCACATGCAGCCAACCACCATCACGTGATCACCAGGGAGTAATCCGTAGGAGACTGAAGTCAAGCCATTTACCGGAATGGAAAGAGCCGTCTTGCCAGCTGGAATATCAAATGAGGGCGACCATTCATTTCCGCCCATATCTGTAATCAGGCTGGTTGTCAGAGGGATTCTTGCATCGAGATCGTAACGGGCGGTTTTGCCAATCACGTCTTCCTTGTCAATGAAGAATGTGCCCTCCGTCAGTTCTTCCTTGGGGTATGCGATTGTGGCAAGCATTTCTTCTGTAATCGCCACGCCACGCGGAATGGACTGGGCTGTGATGATGATATCCTCGGTTTCGGTCTCCACCTGGTCAGGAGTGATTTCTCCTGGTGAGGCAGGCTTGAGACTTCCACCAAAGTATTGAAAATATACATAGACGCCGCCGAGAATCACAATCAGTAAC
>JAGVUS010000160.1 GCA_019136175.1 Chloroflexota bacterium
GAAGCCCGGCAACATGCCATGGTGGAGCTTGCCGCCCTGTTATTTGAGCAATCGGAAACCGCCCAGGATACCCGGCAGGTAAGCCGGCGCGGGCTGACCACCCTCACCCGCGGGACCGGTGGATTGGGGCAGAACCGGATGGACCAATCCCGGCTTCAGCTTCACCTGGGTCAGGCGATTGATTCCCAAACCCAGGGACAGGATCAGCAGGCGGCTGCCGAACTGGAACGTGTGCTGGATATTGGTCTGACCCAACCCCCGGTCTATTTTGACCTGGGTTTACTGCTGGCAGGATCGGACCCTGCCAAAGCCCTGCGCCACCTGTCAGAATCCGTGAAACATCCGGATTACGACCTGGCATCCTGCCTGCTGATGGGGCAAATTCACCAGAAACAGGAGCACTGGGCGGAAGCTGCTGTGGCGTATATTCAGGCGTTGAAACTGGCAGACCTGGAAACCGTCCCAGTGGATCAACGCGAAGAACTGGAACAACTATACGAGGCATATCTCATCAACCAGAGTGAGATGGAAGAAGCAACCCTGCAGGAATACTGCCGGACCATTGCCCCGCAATTGCTGCGCAATGACTGGCGATCCTTCCTGCGCACAGCCCGGCAGCAGGCAACCGCCGGTCAACTGGCAAATGCGGTCATTCCCCTGGCAGAAGTCCTGCTGGAATCGCGCAACAGCCAGGTGGTGGAATCCATGGCAATCATCCGCCAATTGATGGCAGTTGACAAGGTCTCCTCAGCAATGGAAGAAGCCTTCCATGCATTGCAATATGCGCCCACCTACCTGCCGCTGCACATCCTAATTGGAGAAATGCTGCTGAAGGAAGGACGCAATCACGAAGCAGTTGAAAAATTCATGCTGGTTGCCCAGCTCTACAGCTTGCGGGGTGAAGCCACACAGGCGATTCGGTTGTTAACCCGTGTGACCCAAATGACGCCAATGGACCTCTCGATACGCGGCAGGCTGATTGAATTACTGATGTCCCAAGACAGGATGGATGAAGCAATCCAGCAATACCTGGACCTGGCGGGCATTTATTATTCGCTGGCAGAACTGGACATGGCTCGCAAAACCTACCAGTCTGCCCTGCGGCTGGCACAGCGTTCCACAGACCCACATCACTGGACTTGGGAATTGCTTAACCGGATTGCAGATATTGACATGCAGCGCCTGGACTGGCGGGGTGCCTTCCGGGTGTTTGAGCAAATGCGCACCCTGGACCCAAACCACCCCCTGCCGCGCCGCCAGTTGATTGCCATCAACCTGCGGCTTTCACAAGACGCTGCGGCAATTGGCGAACTGGATGCTTATATTGCCCTGCTGGAAAATGCTGGCAAGCGTACCGAGGCAATCCAGTTTACCAGGGAATTGGTGGCAGAGGAACCCAAGCGGACAGACATCCGCAAGCGGCTGGCAGACTTGTTCGTCCGCAATGGCGAGCGCTTGAACGCCGTCCGCGAATTGGATACGCTGGCGGATGCGTTGTTGAATGCCGGGGATCACCTGGGCGCAATTGCCATGGTGCAGGCAATTGTCTCTTTGAATCCCCCCAATGTTGCGGATTATGAGACCGCCCTGGAACAGCTGCGTGGTAAATAAAACAATAACACCCCCCTCACGGGGGGTGTTCCTGTGCCGAGAGTCAGAATCGGACTGACGACTCCACGATTTTCAGTCGCGTGCTCTACCAACTGAGCTATCTCGGCGAGGTGAAGAGATTTTACCCGCTCGGGCGGGGATTGTCAAGCAAGTAAGGGTTCAAATTCATTGGAAAACCCCGCCTGCGGGTTCCCATTCAGAGACAGGTACTTGGATATTGTTTTAATCGTGCTATAATTATTAATGTCTTTGGCGCCGCTTCTTTTCCCTTACTGGTTGGGTATCCAAAAGGTTGATTCTGACGGCAATTATCCCGGATGACATCACAACAACAGAATAGACCTTCCTTTTTCAACAACAAAGGAGGTAATCATGTTAAAACGATTTCTGCTTACGGGAATTGCGATTGTATTATCGCTGCTGCTGGCAGCCAACCCGGCAATTGCTGATCCCTCCATCCCGGACACTGCCGTAGAAGAAGGTTGGTACCTGCATCCGCTGGGCAAACCCAATGCTGCCGATCAGCCATACCCGGTGTCCATGGCGGTCAATCCCAACGACGGGGCAACCTGGATCAGTTACTTTGAGGACAGGGAAGATACCCTTTGGGTGGCACACTACGTGGGTACCGGCGGGAATTGTGGCAGTGATTATAAGTACCAGTGCGACGAAGTCGGCTGGCAGACAGGCGATGGAGTTTACAACTCCATTGCCATCTACCCCGGAGACGGCTTCTTTGCAACAGACATGACAAAAGTGGGGGTGGCATATTACAGCAATGTCTCTGGCGGGTCCTTGTATTACGGCGAATACAACTGCTCCGGCGGGTTGTGTTCGTGGGCAACATACCTGCTCTTGTTGGGTGGGTATTCGGAACCCTCCCTGACCTTCGATGAGAGCGGCACCCCTTGGATTGCGTTCAGAAGGTATGTTTCAGGAAATTCCAACCAGCTCTGGCTGGCACATTTTGTGGGGACGGGCGGCAATTGCGGATGGGGTAACTGGCAATGTGACACCCTGCTGACCGGGGATTTCATCGGCAACCACCCCTCCATTCATGTGAGCGACAATGGAGACCTCAGGCTGCTCTATTATTATGATGGAAACGGCGATGACCTGGAGCACATGTGGTACCTGACAGGATATCCTGGCGATTGCGGACCGTCCAATGAGTGGCACTGTGTTTCCATAGACACAGCCAATGACGTGGGATATCACCCGTCCCAAATTTATGAACCACAAACCGGGATTGGAGATGGACGGTATGTTGCCTACTATTCCTACCAGAACGGTGGGACAATTCGGCTTGCCTACCTTGTCTCACTGGATGGCAATTGTGGCAATGTTGGCGGTATCAACCGGTGGTACTGCATGGATCTTACTACTGAAGTCGGGCTCCCCATCGGTGGTGAATACGGGCTTGTCCTAACACATGACACCCAGTATCACCCGGTTGTCCTGTATTACGATACCAATGGAGGACCATCCGGCAATGGCAGCCTGATGATTGCCCGGCGGATTGCTGACCTAGATATTCCAACTGGCAATTGCGGCATGGACGACGGCAGCTACCAGTGGCAATGTGAAACCTTCGATGATGGCATGCGTGTTGGTCCACCCATCGTGTACCAGTCGGTGGGAAGATATGCCGACATGGAATATTTTGGCTGGGGAGATGCCCGCGCTGTATATTATAATGCCTCACTCCAACAGATCAGCATCATGATGCTGGACCTGAACAAGGTTTTCCTCCCCGCAATCGTACGGTAAAACAACGCCGGGGCTTTGGTTTACTCTTCCATGCCGTTTGTTGGAGGAGCGCCAAAGTCTCCATATGCCAGGCTTAAGGCAGCCTGGCTGATTGCCTCGTATACTTCCTCCAACTGTCCCTGCAGGGTGATGGGCGCGCGCACCTCCGGTTCCCCCAGTCGCTTCAACAGCGGCAGTGGAATGGCAGGCGGGCGAATCTGGACGGAAAACCCATGCAGATCCCTGCCCATTTCCCAAAACGTGGGCAATTCCTCCTCCAGGGTGGGAACATTATCACCGACATCAATGATGGTTCCCCGATCCACGGGTGCATCCACGCCCCGGCGGCTGCGCAGCCCCGCCAGGATTTGCTCCTGGGTGCGCCCGCGCAGGCGCAAAATCAGGAAGGGATCTTCATCAAAGCGGTCACCCAGGATATAGTGAACTGCCGCCACATGCTTGCAGGGGTTGGCGTAATCGGGGCAGGTACAGTCTGTCCGCAAGTCCGTTAACCGGTCCGGGAACAGGCTGACGCCTGCCGCATCAAACACATCCTCAATTTCCGCCGGCATTTCTCCTGCCAAAAGCTGGGCGGCAAAGATTGCCCGTCCAGACAGTTCGTTCAGCACCTTATTCCACTGGTCATTGTTCAGCGGGGTCATCTTGATGGTCACACGGTAGGGTGCAGGGCGGGAGCCCTGCACCTTAGCAGTAACCCCTCCCGGAAATTCCTCCAGTGACAGCACCTGACCTGCCCGGGCGTATGATCGTCCACGCGCCAGGCGGCGGCTGTCGAGCAGGCGTTCCATCGCAGTAAGCCACCGGCGAGCCCACCAGTTGCGGGCAAAATCCCCCTGTCCGCTGCGGGACTGAATGCCACCACGCGCCTTGCGCGGTTTTCGCTGTCCGTTCCAATCAAAATCTTCGTTGCTCATGCTCACCGCCTTAAAGCGACCATTTCGCGCAGTTCATCCGTGGACAGCTCTGTCAGCCACTGTTCACCGCTACCAATCACCGCCTCTGCCAGACCTTTCTTGGACTCAATCAATTCATCGATCTTTTCCTCCAGCGTTCCCACGGTGATAAATTTATGCACGGTCACGTTTTGGTGCTGTCCAATCCGGTAGGTGCGATCTGTTGCCTGGTCTTCCACGGCAGGGTTCCACCAGCGATCAAAGTGGAAAACATGGGAGGCGCGGGTCAGGTTTAAGCCAAGCCCTCCCGCCTTCAGAGATAGGATGAACAACTGGGGACCACGCTCGTCTTCCTGGAACCGGCGGACCATCTGATCACGCATTAAAGCCGGGGTGCCGCCGTGGAGATACAGGACCGGTACGCCCATTACATGAGGAAGGGCTGCCGAGAGGATATCGCCCATCTGGGTAAACTGGGTAAAGATCAAAGCGCGGTCGCCCGATTCCAGGACTTCCTCCAGCATTTCCAGCAGGCGGTTTAGTTTTCCACTGCGCCCGTTAATCACCTCGGTTTGAATCGCCGTTTCGCCTTCATGCAGGTATTGCGCCGGGTGGTTGCAGATTTGTTTGAGTTGCAGCAGAAGAGTCAGCACCTTGCCGCGGCGCTCAATGCCATCACTTTCAGCAATCTTGCGCATGGTGTCCTGAACAACCGCTTCATAAAGAGTTGCCTGTTCTTCGCTCAGGTTGCAATATTCCTTCATTTCAATCTTGTCCGGCAGGTCCTGGATGACATTCGGGTCCGATTTGAGACGCCGCAGGATAAACGGTGACACCATTTTCCGCAAACGGTCGGTGCTGTCGGGGTCGCCAAACCGTTCAATTGGCAAAACAAACTCACGCCGGAAATTGGTCTGTGTTCCCAGGTAGCCGGGGTTGAGAAAATGCATGATCGACCACAATTCGGTCAACCGATTTTCCACCGGCGTTCCGGTGAGCGCAAACCGGAAACCGGCATTTAACTTGCGGGCTGCCTGGGTCTGTTTGGCTGCCGGGTTCTTGATGTTTTGTGCTTCGTCCAGGATGACGCCATACCAGTTGACTGCCTGGATGGTTTCCGCATCCATTCGCAGGAGGGCGTAACTGGTGACCACCAGGTCCGCTTTTCGCACAGCTTCCCCAAAGCTGGAGTTTTTCAGGCGGTCCGGACCCTGGTGAATCATAACGTTTAAGCCTGGAGCAAACCGCCGTGCTTCACGCTGCCAGTTGGTTACAACCGATGTGGGACAGACCAGCAGGACAGGGGCAGGCAGGCTTCCCAGGGATTCCTTTTCGTGCAGGAGCAGCGCAAGCGCTTGAATGGTTTTACCCAATCCCATGTCATCCGCCAGGATGGCACCCAGCCCCCAGCGGCGGAAAAATGCCAACCAGGAAAAGCCCTGCACCTGGTATGGTCGCAGATCGCCCTGCAGATGGGAAGGCTGTGGCAGAAGGGAAAGCCGGTCCTGGCTGGAAAGCCGGTCAAGCCACTCGGTCACCCAGCCTTCGGTGACTACTTCATCCAACGGCAGACCTTCCGATGAGGATTGTTCATCCAGTGCCAGTTGTGCTGCCTGAAGAAGGCTCATCTCGCCGCTCTGTTGCTGCCGCTCCCAAAACCGCATGGCAGCTTCCACCTGTTCGGTATCCAGCTGCACCCACTGGCCGCGGATTTGCACCAAGGGCATCTTCAGCGCGGCAATAGCTTCAAACTCCTCGCGGGTCAGTGCCGTATCACCCAGGGAGAGCTGCCATTCATAGGAAACCAGTGCATTCAGGGTCAGCAGCTTGGAACTGGAAGGAGCAGCCTGCTGGGGTTTCAGCACCAATCGAACGCCCAGGCGGCTGCCGCGCTGGTTCCACCATGGAGGAACCAGCAAGCCAAAACCGGCTTGTTCCAGCAGCGGGGCAGCCTGGCGTAAAAACGCATAGGTGGTTTGTGTATCCAGCTCCACACCGGTGGGTTCGCGGACCTGCAGACTTTCCAATAAGGGTGGGAAGAGCCTCCCGGCATACCCCAACCCAGCCAGCAATTTTTCCTGCGGTTGTTCAAACCGTTTGCCAAGCTGGGTAAAAACACTTTGCCTTCGCCAGACTTCACTGTCGCCCGAAGCGCGCAGGTTGCGCATCCATGCCGTCAGGCTGCTGGACAGCGCCTGCAATTGCGGAACGGATGCATTGGAAACAACGGCATCCTCGGTAAACAGGGCTGCCAGCCAGCGCTCCAAGGGATGTTCACCGGAAGCAAGCGCCCGGGCATCCCGGGTGCGTCCCCAGCTGCGCGCCAGGGCATCGCACATACCGTTAATAAATCCATCCAACAGGCTGCGTGGCGTGGGAGGATTGTCAATCCGGTCGGGGCGTGTCTCTGACCGGCAGACGGGTGGCATGGCAGCCAGGAGATGTGCCAGGCGGGGTCCATCGCGGGGACCGTCCAGCACAGCCATCCAGCGCGCTTGGAAGGCGATCCGATTTGCAGCGTGTTGGTGCATTTTTAAAACGGGCAGAATCTTTTGCTCCGCCAGTACTTCCAACACCAGGTTGCACACCGTCTGCCAATACCGGGTTTCCACGCCCAGGCTAAAATCCAAACCGCGGGTCTCGCGCGGCAGATTGGTTAAAATAGAAAAAGCCTTGCGCGCTGGCAACCAGAGACCACTCACCTGCCAGGGAGACAGGAACGGCGGAGTGAGGGAATCCAGATCCCAGGAATGGTTTAACTCCGGTGAAGGCAGGGGGCCGGTCCGGCTGGTGGGCAGGCGAAAAACAGCAGTACGGACCTCGGCATCCTCAAAGGGCGTCCCGGCGCCAATTTTCTCCAGGATTACCTGGGGAGGCAGGGAAAAAGGATGCGGATTGGGATGGAACCGCTTGGGCATTTGCCCGCGGAAACGGTCAGGCTGAGCGGCATCTGATGTCTCTGCCCAAAAAAGCACCCCGTCCAGCTCACCTTGCCGTCGCGAGGGTTGCCAGTGCGCATGAAGAACCCACATATGATTAAATCGTTGGACTCAATTCATTAAGTTTCTGCCAGCCTGTTTATGCAGGCTGGTGGATGAGCATTTCCGAATGATTTGGTAGCGGACTGGCTGATACTTCTCGACATCCCTTCAACCGCCCGTCCAGGTTGCTCAATATGAATTATATCGCAATATTGAACAGGATGTGAGAAAACTGTCAAGGTTTTCCATGATTGGGCTCCAGAAAAAATCAAAATTCAATCATCCATTTCAGAAAAAATTTATTCCGTATCTCAAATATAAACGGAATTGTGTGGAAGTATGTTATACTTTTTTGCGTTTGGAGTACTCTTGTCTGCTTGTTGGAGGTTGATCCATGAAAACGATTATCCTGATGCGGCATGCCAAATCCTCCTGGAAGGAAACCGACCTGGCAGATCATGAACGTCCATTGAACAAGCGGGGAGAAAAGGATGCCCCCCGGATGGGGAAACTGCTCCGGGATCACAACCTGGTTCCCCAGGTAATCCTGAGTTCCACCGCTGTCCGGTGCAGCCAGACGGCGGAAGCAGTGGCAGACAAAATCGATTACAAAAACGAAGTGATCTATTCCCCCACACTCTACCTTGCGGAACCGCAAACCTACCTGGATGCTCTGCAAGGTCTGTCGGATGATGTGGATTGCGTTCTGGTGGTGGGACACAACCCGGGTCTGGAGGGGTTGGTACAGATCCTGAGCGGCAAGGTGGAACCCCTGCCCACCGCGGCAATTGCCCTCATCCAAATGCCCATCCGCAGCTGGCAAGCCCTGGATATCCAGGTGGAGGGCAAGCTGGTTAATCTCTGGCAGCCCAAACACTAGCCAGGCACAGCTTCCCGCTCCAGGCGGGTTTCCTTCTGCCGCAGTCCCAGGAAAGCAAGGGTACTGAGTAATCCGGCAGCACCGGCAGTCCACCAGATGACCTGCGGTCCAAAATGGTCTCCCATGAACCCGGCAAACAATGGGCCCAGACCGGTGGCAATGCCCCACGTCAGGGAATAAATGCTCATATACCGCCCGCGCATATCCGGGGGTGCCATGTTGGCTGCATATGTGCTGGATGTGGGGACAAGCAAAAGTTCACCAAACGTCATAATGACCATGGACATCCAGAACCACCAGAAGCCCTGTCCAAACCCCACGCTGCCCGTTCCAACCGCATATAAAAAGGCACCGCCCGCCATCACCATAAGCGGGTTGAACCGCTTAAAGATTGCAGTGATCGCCACCTGTAAAAGAACCACCATCAAGGCATTGGTGGTGGGGATGGGACCATACTGGCTTTCGGTAACTCCATAATTTCCTTTTGCATAAACGGACAGCAAAACCCACATGATGGATGCCGAGATGGAGGTTAAGGTAACCGCCCCAATAAAGCGCATGTATTTCAAATTACCAAGGACCCTGCCATATCCGCCGAACCGTTCCATCACCTTTTCCCCGGTGGAAGCCCGCTCTGGCAGAGTTTCCCTGCCAAATATCATCACCGCAAGGGAGTATAACAACAACCCGGCGGAGGCAATTAAAAAAGCAGTGGTATACGAGGAAGCCGCCACAAATCCACCAATGGATGGTCCCAGGGCAATGCCGGTATTGTTCGCCATACGCAAGAGGGAATAGGCGTCAATGCGCTTTTCCTGTGGGATTAAATCAGAAACCATGGCATCTGCCGCCACACGGTAAAGGGGGTTAAACGTCCCCTGGATGCCCATCAGGATTGCGAAAGCAACCAGGGTATTTGCCTGGCTCATAAAAATATTGACCAGCCCCACCATGGCAAGACTGATCACCATCACCCATTTGCGACCCAGCTTATCGGTGATTGCACCGGCAATAAAAGAGGAGACCAGTCCCATCCCGGCATTCAAAGACATCAGGCTGGTGGCAGTAGTCAGTCTAACATTTAAGGTTTCGGTAAGATAAATCATTAAAAACGGCCAGATCATGCTGGTTCCAATGGTGCTGAACAACATTCCAAAGAACAACAACCAGAACTGGCGCGGGTACTCGTTCCAGGCTTGACGAAAACGGGAAATCATAAAAAATAAGGGCTCCTGTGCCGGGAATTTGGCACGGATATTGTATCACAGGGGTTGGGAAGCATCGTGGTACAATACACCATAATCAACCCCTGAAAATTCCTGGAGGCAGCATGATTTCTCCCGAACTTCTTGATATTTTGCGATGCCCTGCATGTGTCCGTGAAGGCAAAGGTATCCTTACCCTGGTAAAGGATGCCTGGTTGACCTGTGGCGACTGCGGGCGCAAATATCCCATTATCGATGATTTGCCGCACATGTTAATTGAGATTGGCGACAAATGGGTCGATACTGCCGCGGATGCTCTCCCCGTGCCGCCTCCCAAAGTGGACTGAACAAACCCCCATGACACAAAAAAATACATCCCAACCCCGCCGCCGGGTCGTTTTTGACCGGCTTACCATTCTTCTGCTGATTGTTTTTGTCATCCTGGCAATTGTCACAGGTGTTGCAGTGTTCCGCCTGGTGAAAAACACCGTGGCTGGATGGAACATCACTCCGCTGGAAGGCGTATCCATCCAATCCACCACCACAGTGAATGGAACCCCTGTATCCCTGCCGGGAGGAGCGCTCCAGCCCGAGGGCGGACCAACCGCCGAACCTTGGGATGGAAATTCCCGAGTCACCATCCTGCTGATGGGGCTTGATTATCGGGACTGGGAAGCTGGGGAAGTTCCCCGCACCGATAGCATGATCCTCCTGACAATTGACCCGATGACCAGCAGCGCCGGGATGCTCTCCATCCCACGCGATATGTGGGTGAACATCCCCGGATATGATTATTACAAGATTAACCAGGCGTATTATTTTGGCGAGCTGGATCAACTCCCCGGTGGTGGACCGGCACTGGCAGTCAAGACTGTGGAAAGTTTCATTGGGGTTCCCATCAACTATTATGCCCAGATTGACTTTGGCGCATTCGTGCGGGTGATTGATGAAATTGGCGGTGTCAAGATTGACGTCCCAGAAAAAATCACCATTGACCCGATTGGTGATTCTCCCAAGGTCACCCTGGAACCCGGGCGGTACACCCTGAATGGGGAACTGGCACTGGCTTACGCCCGCTCCCGCAAGGGATCTGGCGATGATTTTGCCCGGGCTGAGCGCCAGCAGCAGGTCATCCTGGCTGTGCGGGACCGCATCCTGCAATTTGACCAGATGCCCAGCCTGGTCACCAAGGCTCCCAAGATCTATCAGGAAATTTCATCCGGGCTGCAAACCAACCTGACCTTTGACCAGGCATTTCGGCTTGGGCTGCTTGCCATGGAACTGCCTGCCGAGAATATCCGAAAAGCCGTCATCGGTCCATCGGAAGTGGAATTTGCCAAATCCCCCGATGGGCTGGATATCCTCATCCCCTACCCCGATCGGATCCGCCTGGTGCGCGACCAGGTATTCACCAGCGGGGACAGCATCAGCCCAATTGCCCTGACGGAAGACCTGAAATCCCAGGTTGCCACCGAAGCTGCCCGGATATCGGTGCAGAACGGATCCTACACCACCGGGCTGGCAGCGCTAACCGCTGAATTTTTCCGCTCACAGGGCTTAACAGTGACGGAGGAAACCAACGCCAGTGACATCTATTCCGTCACCACCATTTACGTACTGAGCGGCAAACCCTATACCGTCCGATATCTTGCCGATATCATGCAGGTGGAAAACATCCGGATCTACAACCGTTATGAACCCACGGCTTCGGTGGATTTGATTGTCACATTGGGTACCGACTGGGCGGACGCCAACCCGATGCCTTAACCGGGCGATGTTACGGCTGGGAAAATTCCAGTTTCCAGCCACCCCAATAGGGGGATCCATTGGAATCTGTACATTCCGGAGCGGTCAGGTCTTCTACAACCTGACCGCTTTCGCCAACCCGCAGGCTGTAGGATACTTCGGGAGTCATCTCAAAATCCGCATATCCCAGACCCACTTGTGGATATAGACCGGTATAGAAGAAGTCCGATCCGTCAGCCCAAAAGATGTCCACCCGCATCCCCGGCATCTGCTCCCCGGATGCATCAGTCACCCAGACCTGGATGAGGGGGACATCCACATTACAGATTTCCTCCCGGTTCACCAGGATGTAGGGGGCGTTTAGTGTAGGCTGTCGGGTAAAAGTGGGACGCGGGGTCATGGTGGGTGGCAGAGTGGCGGTTGGTGGAACAGGAGTGGCTGTGCTGACTGCCGCCGCAAGATCCAATGTGGCAAAAGGAGTGACGGAACCTGCAGTTGGGCTGACTGCAGCAGATGGATTGACAACCGGATTGATACCGGTTTGCTGGATTGCCACAGACAATTCCGCCAGGGCGCGCGCCTCCCGGCGGGTAAGCGGATCTGCCATGAGCCGCTGTGCCTGTTCTGCCAGTGCCTGGCGGATATCTGCATCCTGAAGCAATTGCAGGCGCTGGAGTGCCCGCTCCAGGTTGCCATCCGAGGAGTAAGCCAGCGCAATCAGGCTGCGATAGATATCCTGGTCCGTTGCAGACAAAGCACTGGGGGCGGTATCCACATAAACCGCCGGGCTGATGACCAGAGAGAAGACCAATCCAGCCACGATCCCCAGGATCAGCCCTGTCAACAGGTACAGGGGGGAACGATTCTCATTCATGGCTGTGACCCCAGCGGGGGCGCGTAACTTTGCAGTGCCTGGGCAAGCTGCGCCAATGATTCAATGTCAGAACGCGGATACCCAAGTGTTTGTGCATCGATGATTGCCTGCTGTACCAGGCGGGCAGTTGGCGGGTCCTGTAAGTTGTCAAGCCGCCGCAGTGCCAGGGAGGGATCCTGCTCTTCCTGGTAAGCCTGCGCCACCATCAGGATCAAGTCTACCTGGTAATCCTTGCGCAGGCTGGTAAGGGCTGCATCCTGATAATCTGGCTGATGAATTACCCAGCCGTAGATCAGCCCAAGTGCAGCACCCAGGGCGATGCTGACCAGAAACCAAAAAACTCTGCGGGAGCGCACCAAGCTAGGACTCCCCAAGCATTGGAATTCGGACGCCCCTGGCTTTCGCCGCCTGGATCGCCTCGGGATAACCTGCATCGGCATGGCGCACAATACCCATGCCCGGGTCGGAAGTGAGGACCCGTTGCAGCCTGCGGGCTGCCCCTGGGGTACCATCCGCTACAATCACCATTCCAGCATGCTGGCTGAAGCCAATTCCCGTCCCACCGCCATGGTGGAACGAGACCCAGGTTGCACCGCCCACAGCGTTGATCAGCGCATTCAAAATAGGCCAGTCACTGACGGCATCCGTACCATCCCGCATGCCTTCGGTTTCACGATTGGGCGAAGCCACCGAACCGGCATCCAGGTGATCGCGCCCAATTACAATGGGAGCTTTCACAATGCCCTGGGCAACCAGTTCGTTAAACTTCAATCCGGCTTTCACGCGTTCACCATATCCCAGCCAGCAAATCCGGCTGGGCAGCCCCTGGAAGGGAACCTTTTCCCGCGCCATTTTCAGCCAGCGGTGCAGGTGCTCATCCTCCGGGAATAATTCCATTACCGCTTCATCCGTCCGGTAGATATCCTCCGGGTCACCCGAAAGCGCAACCCAGCGGAAGGGTCCTTTACCCTCGCAGAACAGCGGGCGAATATATGCCGGAACAAAACCGGGGAAATTGAAAGCATCCTTCACGCCATAGTCATATGCCCGCTGGCGGAGATTGTTGCCATAATCAAAGACCTCGGCGCCTTTACGCTGGAATTCCAGCATTGCCTGCACATGGCGCGCCATGGATGCCATGGAACGCTCCTGGTATTCCTCTGGATTGGTTCGCCGCAGCACATCCGCCTCTTCAACACTCAACCCGGAGGGAACGTAGAATAACACATCATGCGCCGGGGTTTGGTCCGTCACCACATCCGGAATCACACCGCGGATTGCCAGCTCCGGGTAAATGTCCGCTGCGTTTCCAATCAAGCCAATGGAGAGGGGTTTTTCCTGGTTTTTTGCCTCCTCCACCAGGGTCATTGCTTCTTCAAGGGTGTCCACCACCAGATCCACATAGCCAATTTCCTGGCGTCGGCGCGCCCGCGCCGGGTCCACCTCGACCACCAGACCCACGCCGCCATTCATGGTGATTGCCAGTGGCTGGGCTCCCCCCATTCCACCCAGTCCGGCGGTCAGAACAAATTTCCCCGCCAGGGAACGCCAGCCGCGCTGCACGGCAAGTGCAGCAAGGGTTTCATAGGTTCCCTGCAGGATGCCCTGGGTACCGATATAAATCCACGACCCGGCAGTCATCTGACCAAACATAATTAACCCGCGCTGCGCCAGCGAGTCAAAGTGTTCCTGGGTTGCCCAATGCGGCACCAGGTTGGAATTGGCAATCAGAACACGGGGTGCATCGGGGTGGGAAGGAAACACCGCCACGGGTTTGCCCGATTGCACCAAAAGCGTTTCATCATCCTCCAGGTTTTTGAGAGTTTCAAGGATGGCATCAAAAGCCTCCCAGCTGCGGGCAGCCTGCCCGCGCCCGCCATACACCACCAGGTCCAGGGGACGTTCCGCAACTTCCGGGTCCAGGTTATTCTGGATCATCCGGTAAACAGCTTCTGTTTGCCAGGACTTGCAGGTTAATTGTGTGCCGCGGGGAGCGCGGACGGTACGGGGACTCGACATGCAATTACCTCCAGATGATGAAGATGATGAGTATTTCCATGTGTATTATACGCCAAGGCGGCAGGAAGAGATGACCCGGGCAGATTCAACAGGATAAATGGCATAAATCCTGCATACATTTTACCAACAGAATTGTAAGGTTTCTCATTAAGAATCCGCTGGATAATATTCTATAATTATGTTCGTCATGAACCATTCTCGAAAACGTATATCACCCATATGGTTTACGGTGGGGTTCTTCCTATTTGCCATAGCACTTGGGTTGATTTTGCGCAACTTTTACAATACAGATGCCCTGTTAATCCTGATGGCGGGTCCCATCCTGGTGGCTGCAGTTTTTTACCCCCGCTGGGTATATATCACAATCACTGCAATTGCCGCCATTACCGCCCTGCTGGTCACCCGCACCATTTCCGCAAGTTACTCCAGCTCCATTCGTTCCACCGTCATGATTGTCCTCACGCTGGTGGTTGCCTCGGAAATCATCCGCCGGATCATCGAAGTCAATTCACGCGCTCAAAAAGCACTGGCTGAGAGTGAAGAACGATACCGGTCATTTGTCCAAAACTTCCAGGGAATCGCCTACCGGGTGAGGTTGCAATCCCATGTCATTTTTTTCCATGGGGCAGTGGAGCAGATCACCGGGTATACGGAACAGGATTTTATCGCAGGAAAGCCCACCTGGGTGGAACTCATCGATCCGCAGGATTTTCCCCTGATTGAAGATAGCTTTCAGCTGGTCCGCACCCAGCCCAACTATGCTGGTCAGCGGGAATATCGAATTAAGCGAAAGGATGGCAAAACTGTCTGGATCCGGGAGAATTTTCAGAATGTTTCAAGTAGTGATGGAAAACCAGAATTCATCCAGGGAGCCATTTACGATATTACTGATAGCAAGCAAATTGAGGATTCCCTGCAGCGCAGCCAGGCTCGCAGCAGCGCCATCCTGAATGCCATTCCAGACCTGATGTTTCAAACCCTGCAGGACGGTACGATTATCGATTACCATGCCAATAATCCGAGTAAACTGGCAGCTCCGCCCGAGGTTTTTCTTGGAAAAAAACTAATCGATGTACTCCCGCCAGATGTAGGGGCAGTACTGCAGGATTGTATCCGGGAAACCGTCAAAACCGGACAACTGCAAACGGTGGAATATTCCATTATCCTGAATAATGAACCCAATCATTTTGAAGCCCGAATGATCCTGTGCGGCGAGGAAATTCTTTGTATTGTACGGGATATCACTGGACGGAAGAGCGCCCAGAAATTACAAACTGCAATTTATGAAATTTCCCAGTTGGCACTGGTTGCGCCTTCCCTTGAGGACGTTTACCGTTCCATTCATGATACGGTACAAACCCTCATCCCGGCAGATAATTTTTATATTGCGGAACTGGATAAAAACACCAACCTTCTGATCTTTCCATACTGGGCGGATGCCCACGATCCCTGCCCGGAACCCGCCCCACCCGAACGCGGGTTGACGGAATATGTATTGGAGACTGGCGAATCATTACTGGTTCCCCCCCACCGCTTTGACGAACTGGTGGCGGAAGGAAAAGTGGAATCCATCGGGGCACCATCCATTGACTGGCTGGGCGTCCCATTAAAAATTGATGGTGAAACCATTGGTGTAATCGTTGTCCAAAGCTATACGGAAGCAATCCGGTTTGGCAACCGGGAAAAACGCATCCTGGAATTTGTATCCGCCCAAATTGCCATGTCCATCCACCGTCGCAGAGCAGATGCAGCCCTGCGCGAAAGCGAGGAGCGGTACGCCCTGGCAGTTCGCGGTGCCAATGACGGGCTGTGGGACTGGGATATGCGGACAAACCGGGTTTATTATTCCCCGCGCTGGAAAGAAATCCTGGGCCTGGAAGAACAGTCCATTAGCAACAGCCCGGATGAATGGTTCAGCCGCATCCATCGTGAGGATGTCCGTCAGGTCATGGCTGACCTCACCGCCCACCTGAAAGGACTATCCCAACATTTTGAGAGCGAATACAGAAGCCTGCACCAGGATGGTGAGTACCGCTGGATTCTGGTGCGCGGGTTGGCGGTGCGTGATGCCAATGGTGCTGCTGTGCGGATGAGCGGCTCCATAACTGATGTAACCATCCGCAGAACCGTGGAAGACCGCCTGCGCCACGATGCCCTGCACGACCCATTGACCGGTCTTCCCAATCGTCCATACTTTATTGAACAATTGCGGCGGTGTATTGAATGGAACCGGAAGAGCAGCGGATATGTTGCCGCGGTTCTGTTCCTGGACCTGGACCGCTTTAAGGTTGTGAACGAAAGCCTGGGGCATTACTACGGCGATCAGATGTTAATTGCTGTCAGTCAACGGCTGCAGGAAAACCTTCGACCCGGCGATACCCTGACCCGGTTTGGTGGGGATGAGTTTGGCATCCTGATGGAAAACCTGAAAAGCGTCAATGAAGCCATCCAGTTTGCCCGCCACCTGCAACAGGCATTATCACAGCCCTATACAATTGATAATCGGGAAGTATTTAGTTCTGCCAGCATTGGGATTACCATAATCGACAACTCGGTGGAAACACCGGAAGGCGTACTGCGGGATGCTGACACCGCCCTGTATCGAGCCAAGTCCAAGGGGCGGGCTAGGTATGAGATCTTTGATTCAGAAATGCATGCTGCATCGATGAATCTGCTGCAAATCGAGATGGACTTGCGCCGGGCGATGGAACGCCATGAACTGCGGGTTTATTATCAACCCATCATCGCCTTGAAGGATGGGCGAATTTCCGGCTTTGAAGCGCTTATCCGCTGGCAGCACCCAACCCACGGGTTGCTTCCCCCGGGAAGCTTTATCTCCATTGCCGAGGAGACCGGGTTAATCATTCCCATCGGGGAATGGGTGCTGCGCGAAGCCTGCGCCCGTTTGAAAGACTGGCATCGCGCCGGGTATCCGGAATTGAAGATGGCTGTCAATATCTCTGCCCAACAAATTGAATTACAGGATTTTCCCATCACGGTACAAAGCATCCTCTCCAGCATCCAGTTGGATCCGCATTACCTTCAGCTGGAAGTCACAGAAAGTGCTGCCATGAAGGACATGGATCTCACATTAAACATCCTGACCGCCATCAGTCATACGGGGGTGGAGATTGCAGTGGATGATTTCGGCACCAGCTATTCCTCGCTGTCTTATTTAAAACGTTTCCCCATCCAAAATCTCAAGATTGCGCAATCATTTATTGCCAATGTTCCACAAAACCTGCATGATGCAGCAATCACCCAGGCAATTGTGGCACTAGCCCATGCCCTCGACCTCTCCATAACCGCTGAAGGAGTGGAAACCAGGGAACAACTGGACTTTCTCACCCCGCTGGGTTGTGACCAGATCCAGGGCTATCTGATCAGCCGCCCGCAGCCGGATGGTGCGATCCTTCCCATCCTGCAGGAAAACAAGCAGCAATCCTTCCAGGTATTCCAATCCGACCCTGCAAATACCAACCGCAATTAGGTGGATTTAACCGGCTGGCTTCAGGTAGACCCCCGAAAAGATCACTCCCTGCGTTGGAATCTCCCCCCGGCTGGCGCGCTCCAATACCAGCCTGTTTGCAGCAATTAACTGTTCCACTTCCACCGTGGAGATAAACCGCAAAGGCTCGCGCAGGTACAGCTTTCCGGCTGATTTCAGCACACGGGCAAGCTCGCTCATCACACTCATCCGCCGTTCGGATGGGATGTCGTGTAAAACAAAATGGACAAACACCACATCAAAACTTGAATCGGATAAATCCAGGGATTCCAGTTCCCCCTGGAGAAAGATGACATTGGTATACCGACTCAGCCTTTGGCGGGCAACTTCCATCCAGACACGCGATACATCCACACAGGTGACCTGACCACCGTTCTTTAAAAGGCGGCGCGCCAGGTAGCGTGCAGGCGTACCGGATCCTGACCCGTAATCCAAAATCTGCTCATTGCCTGCCAGGTCAAGGCTGTCCACATAATCCCTGTACATACTGGAACCCAGCGCACCTGCCAGAACAGTGAGAGCAATTTCCACTTTGGATGGTTCGGACGGGGACATTCCTTCTGCCTCAATTCCGTAAAATGATGAATCTTTAAATAGATTCTAGCAGAAGAAGAAATTGTTGATAGAAAAAATGGCTAGCGAACCACCACCCGGTTGCGCCCCTGTCGTTTGGCATGATTCAATGCGCGGTCCGCCCGTTCAATCAACTGTTCCAGCGAATCCCCCGTGGGGTTCATGGTTGCCACGCCCAGGCTGACGGTCACCTGGGTTTGCCCGGCACTGCACTCAAATGGCGTGTCCGCCACCGACCTGCGAATGCGCTCGGCAACGCGGACCGCAGTTACAGCATCCCCTTCGATCAACAGGATGCAAATCTCATCTCCGCCATAACGCGCCACCATGTCCAGGTCGCGGACGCTCTGGCGGCAGCGTTGACCCAGCATGACCAGGATTTCATTCCCAACAATATGACTGTAGAGGTCGTTAAATTTTTTGAAATAGTCAATATCCATCATAATTGCAGAAAGTGGACGCCCAAACCGTAACGCGCGTTCCACCTCATCACGCCCACGTTCAAACAATCCGCGGTGGTTCAGTAAACCCGTCAGGTCATCCGTGCTGGCAAGCCGCTGGATCTCTTCGTACAGGCGGGCATTGTGGATGGCTGCCGCCGTCTGGCTGGCAAACGTGGAAAGGACGGACAGATCATCCTCAAGGACATCCTCACCCCAGATAGCCATAACGCCAACAGCCTGTTCCTTGACCACCAATGGCATCAGAAACAGGCGGGTGTCGGCTGTCAAACCTGCCTGATAAAATAATGCAGCAGCCAGGTCTGAAGGACACATGGCAAGCCCATCCTCCGCCAGGTCCAGCATATTGCGGATAAAAAATGGCTTGCGTTCGTTTAATACCTTCTTCACAAGCTGCTCGCGATCCATGATTAAGCGAATATATTCGCCGATTGCCGGGTTATATCCCTCCAGGAGGGCAGGTAAATCCTGCTCATATGTGTAGTATTCCACCAGGAGTTCCGGATTGCTGTTGCGTAAAGCTACCATGCAACGCAAGCCCATGGTTAACAGGTCGCTGCCCAGCATACTCAAAACGTCATTCAACGTACCGGCAGATTCCACGCGGGTGGCAATATGGTTCAATAACGAGATGAAGTTGTTTGCCCGCATCAGTTGGTGAGTGCGGGTTTTTTCCATTTCCAGGAGTTGTTCCTTGGCAACTGCCAGGGCAATCTGGTTGGCAGCCTGTTCCGCCAGGGCAAGCTCTTCCCGCCGGAAATGATGTGCCTGGTGATACCCCAGGATGAGGGCACCCAGTTTTTTCCCGCCAACAATTAATGGCAGCCCAAGCAGGGATTTTTCATTAAACTGCATGGCAATCCGCGGGCTGATGTAAGGGGATTTCTCTGCATCTTCAACAGCAAGCAAGTGTCCTGCTTCCAAAACGGAAGCCGTGAGGGTGTTTTCATTCGGTATGATTGCCGTCCTGGAATAGGCGCGGTCCGGGTCGCTGGAGGAAGCCATTGGAATGGGGCGTTGATGTGCCTCATCCCACAGGGTCAGGTAGGCACCATCCATATGAAAAACATCCCCCAAGCCATTAACAAAAATTTCCAGCATTTCCACCAAAGAGGAAGCGCCAATGGCAGCCCGGGAAATCTGATTCAACATGGCGATTTGGCGGGCATTTTCCTGGGATTGCTCGTAAAGCCAGGCATTCTGTAAAGCCAGCGCCGCCTGGTCTGCAAAGGCTTCCATGATCTCCACCTGCCCGGCATGATACGTTCCGGCATGGGTACTGTGCAGGTTGATGAATCCAATCACCCTGTCTGAATGAACAACAGGGATTACACAGAAGGAACGTATCCACTTCAAGGCACCATTTCCATTTGCGCCTGATTCCGCCTGGGCATCGCTGACAATCACCGGGTGCCGGGTGGAAGCAGCCCGTTCCAGCCAGGGAGATTGGTGAACCGCCAGTGCCTGGTGCATCACCGGCAGGTGCATTTCCTCCTGTGAATATCCATACAGGCGGTGGACCTTTGCCTGACCTTCCTCCACCAGCATGATATTGGCAGCATCGTGCGGAAGTAATTCCGCCAGGTGGCTGAGAATATGATCCAGGACCGCATCCGTTTGCAAGGAAGCATTTAAGGATGCAGCGGAAGCGGTCAATCCCTCGGCAAGCTTGCGAGCTTGATGTTCTGCTTCATATAACTGCTGAATCTGTCGCTGGATGCGGCGATGCTGCACAGCCATTCCCATGACCCCGGCAGCCACCCGCAGCGCTTCCTGCTCGCCATCGGTCCACTGCCGCTCATTGATCTGGTCTTCCAGGGAAATCACACCCCACCACGAACCATCCACAAAGATGGGAACCAGAAGAATGGAATGGATTGCCTGCTTCACCGGGGCATCCGGAAAATCCTGCCGTTCTGCACGCACAGGGATATTCTTCCGCAAACGCGGCGCCCAGTTCCGAAATCCCGATTCCGAGAAAAGGGTATCGGGGTCCAGGTTCATCCCGCGGGAGCGCGACATGCCGGGTGCCGTCCAGGAGTACCTGCCCGTGGGAGAAACCCTGCCATTTGCTTCCGTACGGACC
>JAGVUS010000040.1 GCA_019136175.1 Chloroflexota bacterium
CTTAAGGCTGCCGGGTTCACCGCCCTGTTGCCGGGCAGCGCTCCGCCTGATCTGCTGCTTAATCTGCGCGGCGGCGAACTGGTGGGGGTGAGCCTCCTGATTCTCACACCTGCCGACCTGGAACACCATTCACCGGAAGATTGGGAAGCCCTGCAGCCTGCCGTGGTGCTGGTCAGCGCGCCGATTCCGCAAGCTGCACCCGCCAACTGGGTATCCACCCTGGAACACGGCTGGGTGACCGTAATATACCAGGATGGCAAAATCTGGCTGGAGGGGGAGCGCTAGTCAGGACATTTTGATCTCCGTGGCATCCGGCGGAAGCTGGTGAATGGTTTGGATGAATGCGGAAACCCGCTCGTCATCCCCGCCGGGGTAATGCAACCCGAACATCCCTGCAACAGCCGTGGCTGCCCGGCGGAATAACTCGTCCATTGTGAACAATGCCTGCCAGGTATGTTCCGGGTCGGCATCCGCATAGGTCTGTTCCAGAAGGTGCCAAAACTCCTCCCCAATCCCCGGTCGCAGGTATTTGCCCAGTTTGCCGGGCGATTTCTCCCAGCAGGTTTGCATGCCAAAGTACCATGTCAGCATTTTCATGAGCATGTCACGCATATGGGTATCCAGCATGTACCTGGCATAGGTCAGGTCCCCCCGCCACAAGCCTTTTGCCACGTAGGGGTTCAGCCACCAAAACTCGTTGCAGCAGTCATCAAACGCCTTCGCGGTTGGCAGACTGGGCAGGTATCCCCGGTCGCTGGGCGGCGGCAGGGGAGGGAAGCGATTATCCTTGTCCAGCAGCACCACCGACAGGGTATCCTCCACGTACAGGCTGGCATCCTCCAGCGGGGCAAAAGTCAGATCAATCCGGGTGCCGTCCATAAATTGCATCAGGTAAGCGTAGGAGCGCTGATCCCCTGGCGGGGGTTCAATCATGTCGTCCGGCAGCTGCAGGATCATGATTTCGCCAAAAGTTGGGGGAATCACCGGATTCCGTCGGTAGGGTTCCACCTCCGGCACCAGGTAGACAAGATCATAATCCTGAAAGGGATCCTTCCGGGCGTTGGGATTGACGCGCGAGCCATTCATGATCACGGCGCGCACATCGGGGCTTTTGACAGCAGTTTGCAGGATCAGGTCCATCATGATGGATTCACTTCGCATGGCAGGCACTCCAGGATTGAATTGGTGGATTTTCATGAATATGAATCATACTCTCCATTATAATTATTTGAAATATCTTCGGTTTATATTCCTTAACAGATGGCTGGCAGGTGAAAAAGGAGTTCTCATGACTGATTCTTCCCTTCGACCGTTTTTTGCCCCTGCGGGGGTGATGGTGGTGGGTGCATCCAAGGACCCCACCAAGCTGGGCTATGCCCTGGCGCGTAACCTGATACGCTCCGGGTATGCCGGGGCAATCCATTTTATCAACCCCAGGGGCGGCACCCTGCTGGGTCACCCCATGTACACCCGCATTGCCGATGTGCCGGATCCGGTGGAACTGGCAATCATCCTGGTTCCACCGCCCTTCGTTCCGGATACCATGCGGGAGGTGGGTGAGCGCGGGATTCGTGCCGCCATTGTCGCCACAGGCGGTTTTCGGGAAACTGGTCCCGAAGGGGCTGCCCTGGAAAATCAGCTGGTGGAAATTGCCCGCCAGTACGGCATCCGTTTTATTGGACCCAACTGTATTGGGGTTACCAATACCCACCTGCCCATGGATACCACCTTCCTGCAGCCGCCGCTGCCGCCGGTTGGTGACGCCGCCTTTATCTCGCATTCCGGAGCCATTTGCGCAGCCGTGGTGGATTGGGTGCGCGGGCAGGGATTTGGATTCTCCCACCTGATCAGCCTGGGTAACCAGCCGGACGTAAATGAAACCGATGTGCTGGAACCGGTGGCGGAGGATCCCCACACCAGGGTTTTGACGATGTACATGGAGGGTGTCAGCAATGGGCAGCGTTTCGTGGAAACTGCCCGCCGCATCACCTCTACCAAGCCGATCATTGCCCTCAAGGTGGGCAGGTTTGAAGCAGGCAAGCGCGCTGCGGCATCCCATACCGGCGCCCTCGCCGGGCAGGAATCCGCTTTTGATGCGGCTTTTCGCAAGGCGGGGGTGCTGCGCGCCAATACCACCGAGGAAATGTTCCAGTGGGCGCGGGCGCTGGCATGGTGTCCGCTGCCCAAGGGCAGGAACATGGCAATCCTCACCAATTCCGGTGGACCGGGTGTGACTGCTTCGGATGCCCTGGAGTTGAATGGCTTGCGCCTGGCAGACCTGAGCGAGGAGACCCATGCCGCGCTCAAGCCCATCCTTTCCCCTGCTGCCAGCCTGCGCAACCCGGTGGATATGCTTGCCTCCGCCGATCCGCCGCTGTATGCTGCCTGCCTGCGCATCCTGCTGGCAGACCCCGGTGTGGATGGCGTGATTGTCATCACCCCGCCGCCGCCGTCCTCTTCTGCTGGCGGAGTGGTGCGGGAACTGATTCCCATCATCCAGACGACGAACAAGCCGGTAATCATGGTGCTGATGGGTGATACCCTCATCCAGGAAGGGATTGCCTTCTGCCACGCCTCCCAGATTGTGGAGTACCGTTTTCCGGAATGGGCAGCCTCGGCGCTGGGTGCGCTGTACCGGTATGCGGAATGGCGCAGTCAACCCATTCCAGAGCCCATCCACCTCAAGGGGGTGGATGCTTCTGCTGCCCGGCGCTGGCTTGGGCTGGGCGCCCCGGGAGAATTTTTACCGCAGGAAGCTGCCAACGGATTATTGGAAGCCTATGGCATTTCCACCGTCCAACCGGTGCTGGCATCT
>JAGVUS010000373.1 GCA_019136175.1 Chloroflexota bacterium
TCCCCGTTGTAGGTGCGCGCCAGGGAAGGAACAATGGCAGTGCGGAAACCGCGCGTGATTGATAACAATGAAAAGATAAAATTGTGAGCTACGTTGTACCACCCCACCACCTGGTCCGACTCCAGCGATTTCAGGATCAGCGTGTCGATGCTGGTATCAATGGTCATGGTGAGGGTAATGATGCCGAAGGGAAACCCGGAGCGAATCATATCCAGCCAGAGGCGGGGTTGAATGGAAAAAACCGGTGGCAGCATGCGCTGGCGGACCGCCATCCAGAATCCCAGGGCAATGCGCGGCAAAAACGAAATGAGGCTGGCTACAATCAGCCAGAAATAACTCAAACCGCTTAACAAAAAGATCGCCCCAAAGGTAATGAAGGCGATCTGCCCAATGATGACAAGAAGAGACGCCTCCTTCATCTTCTCATACGCCTGGAAGAGGTCAAACAGGGGGCTTTCGAATGCCGCCAGGAGAAAGGTGGTGGTATAGAGGAAAATCCCCAGGATAATTTCTTCGGAATAGCCCGCCCGGCTGCCTGCCAGCGTAATGCCGATAATCCCCAACACAGCCAGCAGCAGGCGCAGGAGAACCAGGTTCCAGAAGTAACGCAGGACATTGGCTTTGTCGCGGGCAGCCTCGCGCATCACAAACTGCGAGATGCCCAGTTCGGCAAAGACCTGGAACAAGCCAACAAACGCCAGCACCACCGAGTATTGCCCGAAGCGGGTATCACCCAGGGTGCGGACCACCAGCACCATGAAGAGGAAGTTCAAACCCCGCAGGATGAGGTTGCCAGCGGTGACAAATGCCGTATTCTTGAAAATTATGCGAGCCAGGCTCCCGCCGGAATGGGTGGAAGAATCCATCATCGACTACTCATCAAAGAAACGGCGCATCATCATTTCAAATGTAATCAGCGGAGCCAGTTTGCCGATGCTGTACAGCTCAACGCCGGACATGTGGAGGTCAAAGACGGAACGGACAAAAGCCGGGTCCAGGATGCCCCGCTCCAAGGCACGCTTGTCGAACAGGATTCCTGCCGCCCAATCCCGCAGGTCGCGGCGCACCCATCCCCCCGGATCGGAATGAAATGTTGGAAACTCAGGAAAGATATGGAAGAGGTGGCGGTTAACAATCCGCCTGGTCTTCTGCCATGACCCGTGCACGCGCCGGATCCAGGTGCGGTCGGTGAGCAGCATATCATCGGTGTCGCGCGGGACCCGGGTGACCCGGGGAATTTCCCGGTTGATCACCGCCAGGTACAACCGGTCCTGCTTGCGAAAATCCATTGGCAGGGAGTACACAAAATTCATCAACGGGTAATCGCAGAAAGGATAGCGGTTTTCCATGTATGCCCGCTGATACACCATGTTGAAATGGCTGAGATGTACGCACTGGTTCACCTGGCTGATAAAGTCCGCCCGCCGTTCATACGGGAGACGCTGGTAGTACCTGAGATCATCACGGAGTGATTCAAACGCCGCGTCCCTGGTATGGTTGTAGACCTGTGGCAAATACAGCTGCTTTTCATCCGCTTCGGTAATGCCCGGCCAGACGGAATACTGGTTGTGGTATTGGAAAATGGCGGTCAGGAAGGAAGCTTCACTCAATCCAGCAAATCCCACCGGGAAATGATCCACCACCCGGCAGCCCAGCAGCTGGTCACCGTTAAACCCGGTCAAATTGACGTCCATCCACTGCCGGGCAGGCTCCAGGCTGATGGCAGCGTGTGAATGGATCAGGGTGGTAAAGCCTTCCGTGGCTTCCAGGTGGAACGGGACATGCTCCTGCATCCACCGTCCATTTTCCTGGGGGAAGGCATGGTGTTCCGCCCCCAGCTGTTTTGCCAGCCGGGCTGCATATACCAGGTCACGGCAGCCGGGTATCCCATAGGTAATTGTGGAGACATCCGCCCCCAGTCGGCGGGAAAACCCCAGGATGGTGCGTGAATCCAACCCGCCGGTCAGGTAAATCCCCAGCCGCTGCTCCCCCTGCAGGCACTTTTCCACCGCCCTGCCCAGCAGCCTGCCGGTTTCCTCCACTGCCTCTCCAAAGGAAATTCCCCGGTTTTCCTCCGGCAGGCGATCAAAATCCCAATAGGATGCCTGTGAAAGACAATCCCGGTCTGCTTCATAGACCAGGCAGCTGCCATGACGCAGCCAGCGGATTCCTTCAAAAAACGTGTTTTCGCCCAGCAGGCGCTGAAAGCGAAAAAATTGCGCCACGGCAGCCAGGTTCAATTGCCTGTCAAAACCTGCCTGCTGTGAGATGGCTTTCACCTGGGTGGCAAACATAAAACGCCCGCCCTGGTGGGCATAAAACACCGGCACAAGCCCCAGCCGGTCATTGGCGACCAGCAGGCTGCGGTGATGCCCATCCCAGATGGCAAGGACAAAAAAACCATCCAGCATGCCCAAAAACTCACGCCCAAACACTTCGTATAACCGGACCAACAATCCCGGCATTCCGCCTTCTGCTGCGCCATGTCCCGCCCGGGTCAGACGATCCTGCAGATCCGCCAGGTTGGATATTTCGCCATAACACACCAGGGCAACCTGCCCATCCCGGCTGACCACCGGCTGCGGCTGGCTGCAGAATTTGCCAATATTCACCTGCCCCAGCCCGGCACCGGCACCCACCGTTCCATGCTGTTCCCGGTACCAGGGTTTCAGGCTCATCGCCGACCCCATCTCTTCCAGGATGGACTGGACAGGGGATCGATTGCCTTGGACAACACCAAAAATCCCGCTCACAGGATCCGCTTTCTACCCGAACAAGTAGCGCTGCACCTTGCGCAGAGGGGTGCGCCGGAAT
>JAGVUS010000318.1 GCA_019136175.1 Chloroflexota bacterium
GCAACAATAATTCTGTAATTGCTGAATTTTAGCAATGCACTGCCTGCCAGCCCCGTGTGCAAGTCATAAAATGCATTGGGCAGGTTCTCGGATCGAATCAGGAGCAGAGGGGTATCATTTTCACCGCATTGTCCAACAAGATCCAATGCATTGTTTTCATTGGCAAGCATCCCTGTGCCGGGAACTGTCTCAATCCATGTTTTACCTGCTTTATGCTTAATGATGGTTTCCAATTTTATCCCTTTCTATCCGCTGAATATGTATGCCTTGTAGGTTCCCGCAGGTTGGTATCCCAATTTTTCTGCAAGGCGGCAGGATTCGGGGTTGGCGGCATCCCAGTGCGGTTCCAGGTTCCGATCCAGGCACCACAGCAAAAGCCGGGCAGACAGGGCGGTTGCCATTCCGGTCCGCCGCCAATCTGGATGGATAAAGATGCTGACTTCAATCCCCCGGGTGCAAACCTGGAAGGAATATGCAATTCCAATGATTTTCCGATTTCGTAGAATACAGAAGCCAATCCCTCTCTGGAGAAAATCCTCATTGGAATCAAAATCGCCAAGTTCAAAACAATGTTCGGGATCCAGGAACCCATTCCGGAACAGGTCCGAGTCCATGCAAATGATTCCTTCTTTGTATGGTGAGGTTTCCAGGAGGTGGTTCAGGCGATTTCTGTCCAGGCTGGCAGCGGAAAAACTGTATCGGGTGGTTGCTTCCAGCCTGTCACCATGAACAGATTGAGCAAGCTCCAGCCAGCCTGGGGCGGAGGGCATCAGCATGCAAAAACCAGGAATATCCTTAATCAATCGCATTGCAGCCGGGCTGGAGGGATCACCGGCAAAACAGCAGAAAAACCCGCATTGTTCCATCCGAAATACTGTGGGATGGTCTGCATCATCGACAAATACTTTCCCCATCGATCCTTCCAGGATACAGTCAATGCCAATATCCACCCGCGGCACATCCTGGAATGCCCGGGCAAGGATGAATCGGTTGGAGGAAGTCAGGGGAAATTGAATCATACCGGGTCATTATACATTAATGTGCAATTAAAACATCATCAGGGGTGCTGTGATTCTGTATAATGAAGTTTGAAAAAGGTTTCCTTTGAAAGAACTGGAGGAACACCGTATGGAGACGACATCCCCCAATCATCGAACAGGCTGGTTGATGGCTGCTGTTGCATGGCTGGTCATGCTGCTTGTTTCCGACCTGCCCAACATCCTGTTAAACCTGAGCCAGGGAGAACCGGATTGGCTCTTCCTGACCAAAGCAGGAGTTCTGGTTGTTTTCCTGTGTGTCACCTTGTTTGTCCCAAAACTGCGACTTCTCTGGCAGGTTGCGGTGATTTTCCTGGCGTTCCTGCTGATCCGGCGCGCCTCTGCCTGGTTGGGAGGAACTGCACTCTGGCAGAACTGGTTTGGGCAAGGGGGGAATCGTTTTTATCGCGGGCACCTTGGCTGGCAGCTGCTTGGTCTATTGGAAATGACCGCCATGATTGCCGTCACCCTGGCTGTCCGCAGGCAGCCATCTGCCTTCTTTCTTGCCAAAGGTCAGCTGGATGCACCGCTTCAACCCGTGCGCTGGCTGGGGATCGGGTCTGGTGAACGCTGGTCCACCTTCGGGTGGATCTTTGGCGGATGTATTGCCGCTGGGATTGCCATCTTTGTGGCTGCCAGTTCCTGGTCTGAATTTTCCAATTTTGGCAAGGCGGCAGCCCTTTACCCCGGTGTCATTCTCTTTGCTGCAATGAATGCACTGTCAGAGGAATTAACCTTCCGCTCCCCGCTGCTCTCCACCACGCATGAGGTGATTGGACAGGGACAGGCACTTGCCTTCTCCTCGGTCTTCTTTGGGCTGGCGCACTTTTTATACGGCGATCCGTCCGGAGTGATTGGTTTTCTCTTTACAGCTTTTGTGGCATTCTTGTTTGGCAAGAGCATGTTGGAAACGCGCGGATCCCTATGGGCGTGGTTCATGCATTTTGTTGCCGACATCCCCATTTTTCTACTCTATGCCCTTACATCGGTGTAGAATGGATGCGAAAAATCCCACCAATTGATGAAAAAAATCCGGAGGCGCAATGAATATGGGCAACATGGCAAGCCTGGCTGGGGAATTGTTGGCAAAGTTTTGTGTTGATATCCCTACCCGGCGGTTGGGCAGTGAGGGCAACCGGCAGGCTTCAGCGGTTTTCGATGCCTGGATGGGGGAGCGGGGATTTATTATGGAAAGACAGGAGTTTGATTGCCAGGATTGGGAAACGGAAGGTGCTTCCCTTCTGGCTGCGGGACAATGCTTTTCGGTTTTTTCCAGCCCGCATTCCAATGGCTGCCGGGTGATTGCCCCCCTGGGAATGGCAGATTCCCTTGAGGAATTGGAAAAAGTGGATGCCGCCGGGAAAATCCTCCTCCTGTATGGCGAAATCACTGCATCGCAGTTGATGCCAAAAGGGTATCCGTTTTATTTTCCAGACGAGCATCGCCGGATTTACGATTTGCTGGAGGAGAAGCAACCGGCAGCCATCATCACAGCCACTGGATGCAACCCGGAACTGGCGGGCGCAATGTATCCTTTTCCCATGATTGAGGATGGCAGCTTTGACATTCCTTCCGTGTATATGACGGATGTGGAGGGGGTGCGCCTGGCTGCCCTGGCGGGGCAGCAGGTGGAACTTGTTTCCAATGCCCGGCGGATCGATTCGCATGGTTGGAATAGTGTGGCAAAAATCAACCCGCAAATCCAGTCGCGGGTGGTATTGTGCGCGCATATCGATGCCAAGCCCGGAACCCCCGGCGCGTTGGATAATGC
>JAGVUS010000047.1 GCA_019136175.1 Chloroflexota bacterium
CCCCAACAGATTCTTTACAAGGAGCGGCAGGGAGTTCATTTGGGTGGGATCATCCATCATTTGCAGAACCCCATGACAATCTCATACAGGGCTTTGATGCCGGTTGGCAGGATTTCATCGTTAAAGAGATAATTAGGAGCATGCAGGGGGATCATTTCCTGTCTTTCTTGATCATTTCCGATGAATAAAAAGACCCCCGGAACCTCTTGTTGATAGAGCGAAAATTCCTCACATCCCATGCCTGCGTTGAAGTCATTGATCACCCATTGGGGTCCGAATGAACCGAGCAGGATATCCTGCACCATGGAGGTTAATTGAGGATCATTATACACGGGCGGCATGACGTAGTGATAGGTCATCTCATACTTTGCCCGAGCCGCGTAAGTTATGCCTTTAACAATCTCTTCAATCCGGTTCCTGATAAATTCCCGGGTATTTCCATCGTATGTTCGCACAGTCCCTTCAAGGGTTACTGTTTTTGGAATAATATTGACCGCTGTCCCGCCGTAAATTTTTCCGATGGTGATGGTCGTTGGGGTTAACGGATCGATTTCCCGGCTGATAATCGTTTGAATGCCGGATATGATATCCGAAGCAATCAGGATTGGATCAACTGCCAGGTGAGGCCATGCACCATGACCGGGCTTGCCAATGATTTCAATTTTAAACAGGTCACTGGATGCCAGCACCGTTCCAGGCACAACTGCAATTACACCCTGCCTGATTCCATGCCAATTGTGGAGGTGAAATATTGCATCCACGTCTGGATTTCTCAATCCACCAGCCCGAATGATTTCTGCTGCTCCACCGGTTTCCTCCTCTGAAGGTTGAAAAATAAACTTTATATTCCCCCTTAACGCATGCTTCTGTTGGGAAACAATTTTTGCAGCTCCCAAAACGAAGGTCATATTGCCATCGTGACCACATCCATGAAAAACCCCCTTGTTTTGCGATGCATAATCCACACCCGATTTTTCGTCCATGGCGAGCGCATCGAGGCAAGCCCTGAGGGCGATTGTTGGTCCATCATAATTTCCCCGCAAGATCCCAATCACACCGGTTCCGCCAATGCCTGTTTGTACTTCAAACCCCAATTGATGTAGATATCTGGATACTGTTGCGGCGGTTTGATGTTCACAGAAGCCCACTTCGGGAAAGCGGTGCAATTCTTTTCGAAGACTGATCATCTCGTCCAACATCTGCTGTATTGCTTGATCTATGTTTTCCATCTGACGTCTCAATCCAAGTTTCACTTAATAAATTCAGATCAACCAGCAATAGAATTCTATCATTTCATCATACAATCCAAGGGAATTGATGATGAACCTTAAAAAATCCCCAGCACTTCCTGGTTACGCCCAGGGAAAATTTTCCCAAATGAATGGATTCTGGCAACGAGGGTTTTCCCATTCTGCTGCCCTGAATTTTAATCTGAAATTGAGATGAAGAATATATTGCATTCCAATAAGGATTGCATTATAATATCTTGGTTGTTTGGTGTACCGATGGAACACCACTCACAGAAAGGTCGTAGTATGGAATTCAAGCGCACAAACATCTTCCGAATCGCAGCCGTCAACGGCGGTGGTTTTGCGATTCCTTCTCGGAGTGCGCCTGTTTCCAGGTAAGGTCCCACGTACCAAACCAACCACGGGCAGCTCCAAGCCCGTGGTTTTTTTATCAGGATGCAATCAGATCACGGGCAACCCCGTGGTCTTTTTGATTAATAAGGATTTTTGAAATGGCAGAAGCAATTGTTGTAGATCATGTTTATAAGAAATTTGGCAAGCCGGTGGATCCCTTTTGGCAGCGGATGCTGCATCGCGACTCTCCCGCAGGAGCCAACGGGATCAACGGCAATGGAAATGGGCATCATGGAAAGGACAACGGCGGGCGGAAATTCGTTGTTGCTGTTGATCACATTTCATTTTGTGTGGGCGAAGGTGAAATCTTTGGCGTACTGGGTCCCAATGGCGGTGGCAAGTCCACCCTCATCCGCTTGATTTCCACATTATTGATCCCGGACAGCGGGCAGGTGATGGTATTTGGTTTTGACGTAGTCCGCCAGCCGATGCAGGTTCAGCAACTGATTAACCGGGTATCGGTGGAAGCGAGCTTCTTCAAGAAACTATCACCGATGGAAAACCTCCTGTATGGGGCACGCCTCTATGGGCTGGACAGCCGCCAGACCCGCAGGCAGGTGTTGGATATCCTGACACGGTTGGGCTTGGAGCGGCGGGCGATCTATAATCCAATGGAGGAGATGTCGCGCGGGATGCAGCAGAAGGTTGCCGTGGCGCGGGCGCTTCTTTCGCGCCCAAGACTTTTACTGCTGGATGAGCCGACAACTGGCTTGGATCCCCGCTCCAAGCGGGAAGTCCAGGCAGTGGTTCAGGAACTGCGCCAGCAACACGGAACCACGATTTTAATTACCACCCACGATATGGTGGAAGCAGATCATCTCTGCAACCGGATTGCCATCCTGGATAGTGGTCGGGTCCAGGCATTGGATACGCCGCAGGGCTTGAAACAACGAATTCAACCGGCGGATGGTCACGAGCCGACGTTGGAAGACGTATTTATGGAATTGACTGGAAAGAAACTGGTCAACGAAGAAGAGGAGTCGGAATGAACAACACACAATTATTTATCAGCGAGCACCTGAAATTAACACCGATAGACGTTGAAAAGGATGCCCCCGTGGAGGCGGGCTTGACGCTGGACCTGGATTATGTCCGCCACCTGCAACCGGATATGCGCCGTCCTTTGAGTGTATTTGAGGTCAAGGCATATTATACGGA
>JAGVUS010000413.1 GCA_019136175.1 Chloroflexota bacterium
ACTTGCGGAGGAGAAAGCGCATGAACAACCCGATTGAGCTTCCTTTTCAGGTCAGCCTCGCGCTTGGGATTGTTGTTTTTCTTCTGCTGAGGATGTATTATTTCTTTCGTTCCCAGATTTTGCGGGATTTCCTGCCGGTTGCCTTTGAAAACCGGTGGGTCAGGATATTTGGCATTGTTGTCATGCTGGCATGGGCAGCCGTTGTCATCCTCTGGCTGGTTCGGGCGGACTGGCTGGCATGGTCAGCGGTTGCCCTGCCGGAATGGCTGCGCTGGCTTGGGGTGGTCTTGATGACCACCGGTCTTGGCTTGATGACCTGGGCATACGAAACGCTCGGCAGGAGCTTCCATCCCATGCCGGATGCGCGTGCCCCGCGCCAGTTAATTACCACGGGACCCTACCGGTTGATGCGCCATCCGATGTATGCAGCCATCCTGATTTCTTCCCTGGCGGTCTGCCTGGTCACTGCCAACTGGCTGATCTTTGCGCTGGCAATCCCGCTGCAAATCCTGGGGTGGGTCTTCCGCATTCCACGGGAGGAAGCGCTGATGCGGGAGGAATTTGGGACAAGCTACCTGCAATATCAGGATCGGACTGGCAGATTCTTCCCCCGGTTTTAACTTTCAGCCAGTGTTAACATAACCTTCCGTATTCTGTGTTACACTTAAATATCCTTCTGGCGTGCTCGATGTGACTTACCACACCAATGAAATCACTGCGGCGATGGCTTTCCTTTGCAGTACTGCTCACCTTCATCCTCGGAAGCATGGGGGTTGCCGGGCAGGGCAGCCTGTCCGTGCGCGCGGAAACAGAACCTGCGCCTGAAACCCCCATCCGCAAGACAACCCTCACTGTGAATTACACCGCCCACGAATGGTGGCTGGTGCGCTGGTCTGATAATGACATTGCCTGCCGCTTGGTGGTGGAACATGAAGGAGTTCCCATCAGCGGGGAGGTTCTCACGTTTTGCGGCAAGACCGTACATACCACCTGGCTGAAGACCACCCCCTGTGACCTGAACCAGGTGGGCGGAGATATGACCCAGTGCCCGGGCATGTATTTCTTTGAAGCCGGGTCCTGGCAGGCATCCCGGGAGGTGGAGGTGGAACTGCCGCTGCCTGCCGTCTGGATCACGCTGGATGGCTGCAATGAAGAACCCGGTCAAAACCGTTGTTTGCAAATGCCCACCCTCCGCCTGACGGCAGAGGAACCCCTGCCGAATGAAACCATCATCAGCATTTCCGGCGTCTTTAATGGCGAGGGATTTACCTGCTCCGGATCCACCTGCCTGCTCCCCCTGCAAGCCACCAGCGCACAGGGGCTTGAGATGGAATTCTGGGCGGAATCCAGCTTTGGTGATTCCAGCGAGCATTACACCGCGCTGGTGCGCGTTCAGCCCTGGGGCGATTTCATGGATCCTGAGGGCATGGGCACCGGACCCCAGCTTTGGTTTGCCGACGTCATCTCCAGCCAATGGCGCGGCGGAGCACTGGCAACCTGCTCGGATATCTGGCAGGTTTTCCCCGAAATTGGCGGACCTCCCGCCTGGTTGAGCAGCCCTGCCGGTCCCGAAGACCTGTATTCCAGCTACTCGCTCTACTTCCTGGCTGGCATGTTAATTCAAAACCAGCAGGTGGATGCCAGTTCATGTCCCAATGGCGGTCTGGCTTCACCGACGGTTGCCAATGAATGTGGTGTGGATGTTGCTTATGATGCAGTGGTGGCATGGCAGAACCAGTTTGACGCTGAAATCTTCCAGGTCTCACAGGACCTGGGCGTACCGGCTCAACTGTTGAAAAACGTTTTCAGCCGGGAATCCCAGTTTTGGCCTGGCATTTACAAGACCTACCAGGAAGCAGGATTGGGTCAGTTGACCGCCAATGGTGCTGATACCATGCTGCTCTGGAACCCGGAATTCTATTCGCAATTCTGCCCGCTTGTTCTGCATGTCACCCGCTGCGAACTGGGATTTGGCAACCTGGATATTACCGAACAGGAAATGTTGAGCGGTGCCCTGGTGCGCAAGGTGAACGCCTCCTGCCCCGATTGCCCGGTGGGGATTGACCTCACCCAGGCAAACTTTAGCGTGCGAGTCTTTGCTGAAGGACTGCTCGCCAACTGTGAGCAGGTGGGGCGGTTGATTACCAACATCACCCGCTACCAGCCGCGCCAGGTCAGCTCCTACGTGGACCTGTGGCAATTCACCCTTGCCAACTATAACGCCGGTCCCGGCTGCCTGAGCGAAGCCATCCGGGAAGCCTGGAAGGCGGCTGAACCGCTGGATTGGGAGCATGTTGCCCCCCGGCTTGATCCCGCCTGCCGCAAAGCAGTGGATTATGTGAATGATATCAGCCAGGTGCTGGGCGGGATTACCCCCACCCCCACTTCCTGGGTATATACCCGCACTCCTTCCCCAACAAACACCCCGGGTCCATCGCCCACGCCCGGTCCCACCCAGGGCTACCCAGTGGATACCCCCACGCCGGCATCCAGCACAACGCCGGGATATCCATAAAATACAGGTTCATTCATACCGGGGCGGCTTCTGTCTGGATTGGGTTTTGATATTTCAAAACCTTCAGTATCAGGTAAACGTTAATGAGAAGCCCTGATATTCCGTGAACAAACCCGTCCAACCCTTCGATGGTTGGAAGGTTGCTGATTTGCAGAACAATATTGAAAAGAATGACTGCAACGCGCAGGACTGCTGGCAGAAGCATCCACAAGACGATGGTTGTTTGTGGCAGGGAGGATTGTTGCCAGGCATACACCAATAACGGAATCAATACCATTACCATGTGCATGTGCGAATGCCAGGTGAATATAAGGGAGGCAGCCAGAACACCGGTCAGGTGAAGAATCATTTCTTCCGGAGATGTTTTTTCCGGCTTCGATGGAATCAGCTTCCGGGTAAGGAGCAGGGTGAGCAACATTCCTGCCCCGGTGATGAACCAGCCCAAATTGGAAGATGTGGCTTCATTCAATCGAATCCCCGGCATTCTCCAGTTGATCATGGTTTGTGGAGCATTGGAATAAATTCCTGGAACATACTGAAACCATAAACGGAATACTTCTGTAAATCCATCCACGCCGGAAAGGAGCAGGGATCCCCCCAGGATTACCGCAGCCATTCCGCCAAAACCCCACAGGACTTTCCATTGGCGTGCCAACAGAAGCCAGGGTATGATAAGAACAAGAATCTGCGGTTTCAGCAACATCCCTGCAAGCCACATCCCGGCAAGCAATGGCTTTCTTCTGATGAAAGCAAGCGTGAACTCACCGGCAAAAATCAATAAGAAAACTTCCACCTGTCCCCAGTAGATATTCAACACCACTGCATAGGTGCCTGAAATTAACAGAATCAGGAACCAGTGAATCTGTTTTCCATGGGGGTTGGTTTGCTTGAGAAAATATGCCAGGTAGCCAATCAGGAGGAGGGTAGACAGGATCGTCCAGACTGTAAAACTTGAGGGAGCGTTCAGGTGGGAAATCAATGCAAAGGGTAGTATAAAAATTGGAAATAAAGGAGAGGGGACGGGGTGGAATTGGGAAAAAGGAACCTGGGGATTTGAGACCGCCAAATATTGCACTTCAGCCAGCCGGTCAAGATTATAAATGTATGGAAACCCATCTGTGATGGCAATTTTCCCGGCACTCCAGAAGGCAAGAAAATCCAACCCCATGGGATCAAATAACCCCGCCTCAATGTATGGAATCACGATGGACAAGAGGTTGAAAACGTAAAGGATCACCAGGAATATCTTGACCCATGCGAGCCAATTGAGGTTCTTATACAGCTTGTTCATCGTTTAACTCCGGTACAGGCAAGGCTGGTTTTGGAGATGGGATTGTGCGGAAACAGGTTGATGTTTCAGAACCTGGAGAATTAACACGAGGTGGATGATTAACCCCGATAGACCGAGGATTAAACCGCCAACTCCCTGGATCCATGGAACCAGTTTGGTAAACATCAGCGCAGCCAGGACAAGCACCAGGATTTGTAAAACAGCGGGCAGGATCGTCCAGGAAACCACGGTACGTTGCGGCAGGTTCCCGTTCAGCCAGCCAAAAATAAGGAAAGGAATCATCACCATTGCCATGTGGATATGGGAATGCCAGGTGAAGATCAGGCTGGCAGCCAGAACCCCGGTTAACTGATGAACCAGGTGTTCTTCTGTCGGTTTTTTGTGCCTGCGCGGCAGCAGGCGCAGGCAGAGGGTACCCGTCAAAGCCATTCCCAGTCCGGCGGCAATCCAGCCAAAACTGGAATGGGTGATGCCATTGAGGTGAATTCCAAGCATGCGCCAGTTGATCATATTTTCGGGACCGTTGGAATACATCCCGGGAAGAAACTGCGTCCAAAGCCGCGCCATTTGTAGCATGCCATCCCAGCTTCCCAGCAGGATGGAAACCAGCAGAATGACAAGCGCAGAGATGCTGAATCCCTGGATAATTTTCCATTGTCTTGCCAGCACCAGCCAGGGAAGCACCAGCACCAGCACCTGGGGTTTTAACAGCATTCCGCCCAGCCAGAGTCCTGCCGCGATGGGCTTTTTTTCAAGGATCATACGCAGAAATTCACCTGCGATGATCAACAACCCCACCTCGACCTGCCCCCAGTAAAAATTTTGATACACCGCATAGGAGCTGATCGACAGAATGAGGAGCAGGGTGGGGAATGCCCGGGTCTTTGGTTTCAAGTGGCGGATCAGAAAGACCAGGTATCCAACCAGTGCCAAAGAATTGAAGACCGTCCAAAGCCAGTATGCCGGGGAGGCATCCAGTGATGCAATCAATGTAAATGGGAGAATGAAAAAAGGGAACAGCGAGACTGGAAACGGCAGGAATTCCGTTACAGAGATACCCGGGTCGCGCAGTGCGGAATATTGAATTTGTGCCAGTGTTTCCAGGTCATAGACGGAGGAAAATGAATTGGACAGGGCGGCTTTTCCAGCGCTCCAGAATGCCAGTAAATCAAAACCAACGGGGTGAAAAATCCCGTTGGCAAGATATTCATATCCGAACATTGC
>JAGVUS010000280.1 GCA_019136175.1 Chloroflexota bacterium
GCACAATTTTAACCCGGCAGTTGCTTCCTACGTGGTGCCCAACGGGTACAACCGTCGCGTCCTGCTCTCCACCAACCTGCGCAGCCTGATGCACTTTGTCAGCCTGCGCTCAGCACCCAATGCCCATTTCTCCATCCGCCGGATTGCCCACCGTATGGCGGAACTGGCGCGGGAAACCATGCCGCTGCTGGGAGATTACCTCACCACGGCTCCCGGAGAAAGCTGGCAGGATGTGGAGCAACTGCATTTTGCTGAAACAAAGGCAGGTGATCAATAAGCAACTCCCCCGGAAGATCCGGGGGAGTTTTTTTCAATTATTTGACTTCTTCAAAGGAGATGTTTTCCGGGCTTACTTCGGCGCCAGTAAGCCGGACGATGGTGTAGGGATGGGTCAGGACCGTTAATCCCATTGTCCGGGGGGAAGGTGATGTCACATGATACAGGACCTTCAAACCATCCGCAGTGGACTGGATTTCGGTCACAGCCACAGAATATCCGCTGGACCCCCTGTACCCCGTGTACACCACCAGCAGCATGTCATCCGGGAAGGTTTTCTGTGCTGCTTCCAGCGCGAGGCGGGCTTCCTCCGGCAGCAAACCGGCAGGATCTTCGCCAACCAGCTGGCTGCCCGCCACAAACAGGACGGGATCCACCTGGTCTGCCGAGCCAGAAGATGGGGCGCCGGAGGCAACCAGGAAAGCTGCCATTCCTTCGGGAGCAGGGATATCACCCATGATGGGAGCCTGCGCGGTTTGCGTTGGTACCGGGGTGATGGCTGTTTCGTCCGTTGGCGCAGGCTGACCGGGCTGTTCCTGCCCCGGCGGCAACAGGTCGTCCCGGTCGCCGGGATTTGCCGATGACGAATCGGCGCAGGATGTCAGCATGCCCATCAAAAGAACGACAATTAAAATTCCACCCAAAAGATGTGCAAAACTTCTCATTTTTTCCTCCTGAACACGCATTCCGGGCGTGTTCAGGGGTAAGACGCTCCAATTGCTTGCGGAGTTCCCGATTCATGGGAAGAGCCGCCGCGCCTTGACTTCGGCAACCGCATCCGCGCGGTAGCGGAACAGGCGCGCCGGGCGCCCCTCCCCCATCCGCTGGACGTTGGTTGGCTCAATCACACCTGCCTCCAGGATGCGCCGCCGGAAATTGCGCTTATCCAGTTTTTCACCCAGGATGATTTCATAGGTGCGCTGTAATTCGCTCAGGCTGAAGGTTTCCGGCAGCAGTTCAAATCCGACTGCGGTGTATTCCAGCTTGTAACGCAGGCGCCGCAGGGCATACTTGAGGATTTCGCCATGGTTATCGCCCAGGGGCGGGGGCGCATCCACCGGGTGCCAGGCTGCCTCCTGGCGGCACGCGCCGCCCGTGGAGGGCTGATCGGACGGCAGCAGGGCAAAATATGCCACCATCACCCTGCGGCGACCGGCTTGACCGCTGCAATCGCTGTAACTGTATAACTGCTCCAGGTAGGCTTCCGTCAGACCGGTGCAATTCGTCAGGCATGCCAGAGCCGCTGATTCCAGCGATGGGTGCGGTTCCACCGCCAGGACGGGAAGATGCCAGCTGCTCTGTGGCTGCTGTGACAGCAGCACCTGCAGGCGGCTATCCTGCACGGTGAACATCACCACGCAAACTTCCAATACAGGGCAGGTATCTTTCATTTTAGAGTCATCGTAAAGAGGAAAAGGGAAACAACTAGAAGAGGATGGATGCCAGTTCCGAGCGGTATTGGCGCGTGATTGGATCCTCCGGGTGCAAAAGTTCCAGGATTCCCAGCACTGCCTGTCGGGCGCGCCCCTTCTGGTAGCGCTTGTCCTGCCGCAGCACCTCCAGCAGACCATCCAGGGCAGCCGGGAGATTATCCCGAATTGCCAGGCGCAGGCTGTTCTGGAAGGCGGCATCCAGGTCGGTATTCAGCGGCAGCTTGTTGAAATCCAGGTCCACCAGCAGTTCCGCATAGGGGAGCAGCAGTTCGGCGCGCGGGTACAGCCGGCTGGCGGGGAAATGGCGCAGGATGTTGAGCGCATCCAGCAGCCTGCCGGTGCGCAACTGGATGCATGCCAGCCCAAAGAGACAATTGGGATTCCCCGGGCTCTGGTCAAGCAGGAAGTGGAACATTTTTTCCGCTTCCGCCAGGTTGCCCATGGCATACAATCCCTCGGCACGCTCCACGGCAAGGTTGAATGGGCTGGGCGGCGTGATGCGCCCCAGGAACTCCCGCACACGGTATTCCGGCTGCATGCCCACAAACTCCGCCACAGGCTCGCCCTGGCTGAAGGCTTTGACGGTTGGCAGGGTGCGCACTCCATAGCGCAGCGCCAGTGCCGGGTTTTGATCCACATCCAGGCGCGCCAGGCGGAAGGCGCCCTGGGCTTCGTTTGCCAGCGACTCGAGCATGGGGCTGAGCTGCTTGCAGGGACGGCACCACGCCGCCCAGAAGTCCACGATCACCGGGACGTTCTGCGAATACGACAGCACGTCGTATTCAAAATTCATCTCATTTACGTCCACAATATCCGCCGAAGCCATGTGCCTCTTCTCCACAATGGTGAATGTGCCCGTTTGTCCATCTCTTCTATTGTACCCAAAACCGTCCGATTTTGCACCTGTCTGTACCAGGCGGTTGCAGTTACGTTATTCCCCGCCGTCCCCTTCATCGGAGATGGCACCAGGCTGGCGTACGTCCAGCACCTCGCCATGCAGGTTGATGACCACCCGGAAGCCCATCATTCCCAGGTAGGAACGGGTCTCCTCAGGAATCCCCATCTCCAACAGGGTGTCCACGAGATGTGGCGGCGGAATCCGGCATCGTTGACCACGTAGAAGGCTTCCCCGCCAACCGTCGTTACTTCCACCGGTTGTTCCCACTCATCAATCACCAGACCGCCAAACAAAGCTTTGCTTGCCATTCAATTACTCTCCGATAATATCAACCACGGTTCCAGTATCCTCAAGATACCATGTTTTATCAAAAGGTACAACCGGGTTTGTCCAACGATAGACCCAATTGGCAGATGCACACGAGAGATTGATACAGCCATGGCTGCGGGGTTTGCCAAAATCGTTATGCCAGTAGGTGCCATGGAAGGAAACGCCGTTCTCCGTCAGGTAGCACACCCAGGGGATGCCCGGCAGGTCATAACTGCTGGGAGCCGCCGGGTCTCCAGCTGCCATGTGGCGGGAGGGGCGCTTGCGGTTGGTGATGTAGCGTCCGGGCTGGGTGCGGTAATCGCCATCAATGAAGCGCGCCCCGGTCGCCGTCCGGCACATGTAGACAGGCCAGCCGCTCTCGTAGGCAATCACCACCTGTTCGGCAAGGCGGATTTCCAGCCGCTTGGCTTCCGGCGGAACCCCGGGAGAAATAGGGGCAACATCTTCCGGCTGGAGAAGGCGCATATGCTCCGCCCGCACCAGGTAGGAAAAATCCCACTTGTCATCCGGGATGCGGTACCAGATCTGCCCGGATTGGTCACGCAGCGATTCGGTGACCCAGTGGACGGTATTGTAATACAGGCGATAGGCGACCCGGTCCGGTTTCGCCAGCGTCCAGATGGAATCGGTATATGGAACAGAGATCTCCGCCAGGCGCCCGGTTTCGGGCAGGCTGGAAACCGGCTGATTTTCCACCAGCGCCACCGGCTGCACATTGCCCGAATGGACATATCCCTCCCCGTTCATGTGGTACCAAATGCGGTTATAGTGGGGTTCGTCATCGCCCAGTGTGATGTGGTCAATCGGCAGCACCAGGTCCTGGTAGTAATTTTTCACAAAGGTGCCACTCACCGAGGGACGATCATAGACCGGGATACGGTTGCCCACAATCCGCCCCAGTTGATAGGATGATTCTTCCGGGCTGATTTCCTGGCGGGGCTTGTACCCGCGTTCCATCCAGGGCATGCAAAACAGTGCCAACAACCCGCTGCCGCTTAATTTCAGAAAACTGCGGCGGGAAACTTGCTGCAGGAAAATCCGATCCAGAAAGTCCATCACTCGTGAATATTGACCAGGGAACCCACAGACAGGAAATCAAACAACCATCCGGCATTGTCGGTGCGCAGATTCACGCAGCCATGGCTCATCGGTGTGCCAAAATTATCATGCCAGTAGGTTCCATGCAGACCATAGCCATCATAAAAGTACATGGTATAGGGAACATCCGGCAGGTAATACCCCGGACCGGACATATCGGCATAGCGGTACTTGACATACACATGAAACTGACCCTGCACGGTGGGGTATTGCCAGGTGCCCGTGGAAACCAGGAAGGAATTGACAAGGGTGTCATACTCATAGGCGTACAGCGCCTGTTCGCTCAGGTCAATATCCACCCAGCGTCCATCGGGCGGCAGAGTCAAACCGGTGCTGGGCGGCGGGATGGTGGCAGTGGGAGTGGGTGTGGAAGTGGAGGTGGGTGTGGGCGTTAACGTGACGGTGGGGGTGGGCGTGATGGTGGGGGTATGGGTGGGCGTGGGGGTCAATGTAATTGTCGGCGTGGGCGTGATGGTGGGCTTGAGCAGGGCATCCAGGGGACGCGAACCGGACAGTCCACCCGCGGTTACACTTTTCAACGAAGGAAATCCAGCCACCCCAAGCCAGACGAGCAACGCCAGGACCACCAGGGCTGCAACTGCCAGGAACCACGGAACCCGGGCAGGCTGCCGGGGTATGGCAGGTACAGGGCGGGGTACCGTCACCGCCTGCCGGGGGGCAGGTGCAGG
>JAGVUS010000383.1 GCA_019136175.1 Chloroflexota bacterium
TGGAGAAGTGCGGTATACCAGCGGCACCACCCCCACCCAATACACCTACACCGGGCAGTACTCGAACATGGCGGAGATTGGGCTGATGTACTACAACACCCGCTGGTATGACCCCGCCCTGGGCAGGTTTGTGCAGGCGGACAGCCTCATTCCCCAGCCGGGGAACCCAATGGCGTGGGACCGGTATGGGTATGTGATGAACAACCCGGTGCGGTACACCGACCCGAGCGGGCATTGGGCTTGTGAAGATAACGATGAGACTGGCAGATGCTTTAATTCAATTCACGGGAATAGAGAGGGTCAACATTTCTCAGATGGCGGATTGAATATGCTCAGGTTATATCATGAATTCGATAAAACTCCTGGGTATTGGAGCAGTGACGGTAACTTTACCCTGGAGGAATTTATTGGATTTTATGTTTTGGCAGAAACTAATAGCAGTGAACCTAATATTATATTAATTGAAGCCATAACTCGTAGAATATGGACAGGAGGTGGTGGATATATCCCTTATTGTTCTGAGAAGAACTGTGTTGTTGGAATCTTTAATTTCTTTGGTGAATATAGCGATTCGTCCATCCTGGCATATAGATACTTGGTTGAGTCCAGCGTAGGATTTTCAGATGATTATTATCCCGCAGGAAGGGAGGGCATTTTTGAACTATATGCATTTGATATTGGAAGACGAATACTGAATCCCCCATCTTCCTGGAAACAGTATGATCCAGATAAGCCCTATCATTTTGGTAACAATGAAGGCTTGGTTGAGGCGTGGGAGGATGTGGGCAATGAGGATGGTTATTTGTATAATCAACTTGTTGTATCATATGGAAATTTTTATATTGCCACTATAAACCAGGACAATTATTGGCACTGCCGCATCGGTGCACTGTCAGGTTCCATATGTGGAATTTACCCCAACCCGTGAGAAAAGAGGAAATCATGAAGAAAATTTGTCTGATTTTCTTGTTTCTAATTTTTCTTGGTGGGTGTTCACCCACCCTGGAAGAAGGTAACGATCGATTTACAGAAACATGGACGGCAATGCCTGGGGATCGTCCATCTGAAGAATCAACCCGTCCTGTGAATGTGCCGGAGATAACGCAGACTCCCACGGCATCAAGGTCCGATACACCTCAGCCAACCCCCACTCCCCCCTGTACAGAATTACATGAGGACAAAGATTTAATGCAGCGTGTTCCAGGGATCATTGTTTTACGGGATCGGAATACTGGAGAACATATTTTTCTTCACTCATCCAATGACCCAAAACCAGTGGTGGACCGGCTTGATCAGCTTGATCCTCGGGATCTTCAAATTTCACCGGACGGGGAATATATTTTATTTCGGGAAAGAATAAAATCGTATACACCTCCACCGGTAACTTTATGGGAGATCGTAGATCGTGAGGGTGGTTGGGTAACCACAGTAGAGATCCCCCGATGGAAGAGCCCCAAATGGTTGGGGTCGACCCACTTAATATATGAGGAGGAAGAAGGAACTTCACGTATAAAAACCCGATCGATTTATCTGATCGATCCTTTTTCAGGAGAAAAAAGTCATATTGAGAATACATTTCCCGCGTTTGTGCGTGCTTACATAACTCCCTATTGGGATGGAATCCATGGATTGGAGTTTAGCCCTGATGGTCGGTATGTTGTCTACCCCAGTGACCTCCCGGGCTATGTCGTTTATGACAGGGTAAACCAAAGCATCGTATGTACATTGTTTTCGATTGATATAATCACTCAACCCAAATGGACAATGCATGGGAATAATCTTGCCGTGGCAATTAACGATAATCCTACTTCTGCTGATTATGAACTTTATATCTTCGAACCGGAGGGATGGTTGGGTCGGCTAACCCTTTGGAGTGAGCTTTTTGATGAGGAAGAGATCTACAATTTCGAATGGTCCAGGAATGGTGAAAAGATTGCATTTTTGTTTAGTTCCAATCCAGTCATGAGCCCAGTTGTTCAACCGGCAATTATTTTTGACTTCGGGTACCGACATATGGAGATTTATTGCCTCGAGGGTGGTTTTTTCAAAAGTGTATATGAGACTTACCCTGCGCCTATATGGTCACCGGATGATCGGTATATCGTTGTGGAATTAATTAGTACGGAGGGTGTATCGCAAGTATTTTTAATTGATACTGAGGAAAAATCATTACTCATGATTGCTGAAAATGCAACCCCCATAGGATGGATCCGATAGAGATACTATCGCTCGATCATCTACCACCGGGCAGTACTCGAACATGGCGGAGATTGGGCTGATGGACTACAACGCCCGCTGGTATGACCCCGCCCTGGGCAGGTTTGTGCAGGCGGACAGCCTCATTCCCCAGCCGGTGCAGAAAATTATGTGAAGAGCATTGATACCAAGATCGTACTGATTGACGGAAAACGTTTGGCAGACCTGATGATTGACTATAACGTCGGTGTCACAACCATCTTAACTTATCAACTGAAGCGGGTGGATTCGAACTATTTTGGGAACGGGTAATCTCTGGTGAATTTGCGCTCTCTCCCTTAACCCTCACACCCCCCGGCGGAACGCTGCCACAGCAGGCGGAAGGCGCGGGGCGGCTCGCCTGCCTGCATCCGCTCAATGATCTGCCGGGCGCATTCCTCCGGCGTCTGGCGGGAAGTATCCACCTCCACGTCATACACCCCGTGGGCATGCACCCGCGGGAACTGCGCCGCCGCCTGCCCCAGCGTGCGGTCGCGGCGGGCGCGCTCGCGCTCCTCCAGCACCGCCAGCGGGCAGTGCACCCCCACCAGC
>JAGVUS010000447.1 GCA_019136175.1 Chloroflexota bacterium
CCGAAAGATAGGCAGCCGTGGAACCATCCGGCGAGACGAGGGGGTAGAAGGCGTACCCATCCACCATGTCGGGGGAAATCTGCACGCTGCCGGTGCGGTCGCGGTGGATGTAGTGGATGCGTTCCTCATAGGACGGAGCATAATTCAGCATATCGTACAACAGACCGCTGGCATCTGGCATCCACGCCACCGAGCCGATGGATTCCTCCCAGCGAACGTAGCTGGAGGCACTGAAATCATGGAAGGCGAACGGTCCCCGCCCTTCCATATAAATCAACTCGTTAAAGGAGAGGATCTGCCCGTTGGGCGACCACTGCGGCGAGACCAGCGCATAACCGGCTTCGGGCTGCACCAGTTCGGCAACCACACCCGAATCTGCATCCACAGTCCAGATGCCGGTGGCTAGCGCCGAATCGACACCGCCGCGCGTGACAAAGTAATTGGGGTCGGCGGACCTGGCATAGGCGAGCAGGTGGGTGCCGGGCTGCCAGGCATAACCGGCGGTGTTCTCCTCCAGCAGGGTGCGGATTTCGCCGGTGGAGGCATCGTACACCATCGTGGAGAAGGTGAAGTCATACCCTTCGGGAATGCGGGTGCCAAGCTCGCGGTCAAAAGCAAGATAGCGCCCATCCGAGGACCAGGCGGGGGTGTTATAGGACACCACAACCGCAGAGGCATCCGAATAGGTCTGGGCATCGCTGGTCAGCTGCTGCTGCTGGGTGGTTTCTGGATTCACCAGCCAGATATTGCCGTCGCTGCCAAGGAATGCAATCCAATGCACGGAAGGTGCTTCGGTGGGGACCGGTTCCGCAGTGGGGACTTCGGTCACCACCTCCACCGGCATTTCGGTGATGATCACCGGGGTGGGAGATTCCCCGCCCGATGAGGATACCGGAATCAGGCTCAGGATGGCGCATCCACCCAGTAACAGGGGGGTAAATAACAGGGCAAGCCATAGACGTTTCATTCGTTCGTTCTCCATTTCTGTGATGGTGGATAATATGACGAATATTATCCGATTTTGTTCCCGAATTCAAGCGGCAGGGGATTTCGGTCGGCGCGTGGGGGCAGGGTACCGCGCTGCATGCCTGGGTGTAGGGGCGAGGCAGAACCCTTGGGATCGTGTCTTGGAGAGTTCAGCCTCGCCCCTACAAAACACAGGGGATTGCTTTGGCACAGAACGCCGCGGTCGGCGGTAGGGGCAGGACTCGTCCCTGCCCGTTTGTCATTGCGAGCCCCCGCAGGGGGCGTGGCAATCCCTCTTTTGAAAAACACCAGATTGCTTCGCGGGTCACTGCGTGACCGCTCGCAATGACAGGTTGCCGTGGTCGGCGCGTAGGGGCAGGTCTGTGCATGGGTTGACCTTGCCCTCTCCGCGCGTAGACCTGCCCCTACAAAAAACGGGTATTGCCACGGCACAGAACGCCGCGGTCGGGGCGTGGGGGCAGGGCACCACGCTGCATGCCTGGGTGTAGGGGCGAGGCAGAACCCTTGGGATCGTGTCTTGGAGAGTTCAGCCTCGCCCCTACAAAAACATGGATTGCGGTCGGCGCGTGGGGGCAGGTCTGTGCATGGGTTGACCTTGTCCTCTCCACGCATAGACCTGCCCCTACAAAAACAGGGGATTGCTTTGGCACAGAACGCCGCGGTCGGCGCGCAATGACAGGTTACAACAGCACAAACCCGCCCGGCGGACCGGGTGGGCTGCGCCAATACCACCAGCCAGGGCGGTTATGGATTCAAGCGGGTGGGACCGCGGAAGAGGTACACCGTCTCGCGGATGTTCGGGATGCCCAGCATCACCATCAGCAGGCGCGAAAGCCCCAGCCCAAAACCGCCGTGCGGCGGGCAGCCGTAGCGGAAAAAGTCCAGGTAGAAGTTGATGGGACCCAGCCCCAGTCCCTTTTCCAGTGCCTGGCGTTCCAGCACATCGGCGCGGTGCTCGCGCTGCGCCCCGGTGGTGATCTCCAGCCCGGTTGCCAGCAGGTCAAAGCTGCGCGTCAGGTTGGGATTATCGGGATGGCGCATGTGGTAGAACGGGCGGACGGAAATTGGCCAGTCGGTGAGGAAGACGAACTCGTGCCCGTATTTTTCCTGCACGTAGGCGCCAATCTCGCGCTCCCCGGCGGGGTCAATATCGCCCTTCTTGTCAGCAGGCAGGGTGTAGCCGCGCCCCTTGAGGATTTCAATCGCTTCCGCCATGGGGATGCGGGGGAACGGAAGGCTGGGGACGATCACATCGTGCCCCATCACCTCGCGGATCTCCGCACCGTACACATCCGACACACGCTGGTAAATGTACTGCAGCCAGCGTTCCATGAATGCCATCACATCCTCGTGCGAATCGACCCACGACATTTCCATGTCCACGCCGGTGAACTCGGTCATGTGGCGGGAGGTGAAGGACGGGTCGGCGCGGAACACGGGACCGATCTCAAAGACCCGGTCAAAACCGGCAGCCATTGCCATCTGCTTGTAGAACTGCGGTGACTGCGCCAGGTAGGCTTTGCGGTCGAAGTATTCCACCTCAAACAACTCCGCCCCGGATTCGCTGGGGGCACCCATCAGCTTGGGGGTGTGAATTTCGACAAAGCCGGTTTTCAGCCAGTACTCGCGCATTGCCATCTCCGCCAGCGTCTGCACCTTGAAGAGCAGCAGATTGAACGGGCGGCGCAGGTCGAGGTAGCGCCAATCCATGCGGATGTCGATGGCGGGCAGCGCCTCGGCGAAGGGATCGAGCGGGAGCTGCGCCCCGGCAAGGTTTTCCACCGCC
>JAGVUS010000364.1 GCA_019136175.1 Chloroflexota bacterium
GCTTCGCCTGCGGGGGCGGTCTTGCGGAAGGCGCTCACCTGGCGGTTGGCGGAAAAACCACAAGAATCGCAAAAGAACAGTGTATCTTCGCCAATTGGCGTCAGGTACATGTATTCATGGGCAAGCTTGCCGCCCATCATGCCGGTGTCGGATTGCACCGCCACCACCGGCAGACCACAGCGCTGGAAAATACGGAAGTATGCTTCGTAATGCGCCTGGTATTGCTGTGCCAGCCCGTCCCAATCTGCGTCCAGGCTGTAGGAATCGAGCATGGTGAATTCCCGCACGCGGATCAACCCGGCGCGCGGGCGGGGGTCATCCCGCCACTTGGTCTGAAGCTGGTACACCAGCATGGGCAGCTTGCGGTAGGATTGGATTTCGGAGCGCGCCAGGCTGGCGACGACTTCCTCGTGGGTCATTGCCAGCACCATGTCGCGGTTGGTGCGGTCCTTGAACCTGCCCATCTCCGCGCCGATCTGGTACCAGCGACCGGTTTCCTGCCAGACATCCGCCGGATGAACAACCGGCATGGTGAGTTCCTGCCCGCCGATGGCATTCATCTCCTCGCGGATGATCTGCATGATCTTTGCCATGGAACGGTGGGCAAGCGGCAGGTAGCTGAAAATGCCCGAACCAAGCGGGCGGATGTAACCGGCGCGCAGCAGCAGCTGGTGCCCGGCAGTTTCTGCATCGGACGGGGCTTCGCGCAGGGTTTGACCAAGCAGGCGGGAAAGTTTCATGCAAGACCTCCTTAAAGCATCCGCATCCAGCCGGAGATTGCCCGGTAGAGCGCTCCACCCAGCACGTGATTGCTCCGCTGCGCCACCCATCCCACCACCAATGCCTGGGCAAAGGTCAAAGCCGCCTGTAGAAGGGCAGTCTCGCGGGGGAGCTGGAGCCAAATCGGCAGCAGCCAGAGCGTGGAGAGCGCAGCAGTCACCGCCACGCCTGCCCATTTTCCCCACCAGCCGGAGAGCCGCAACTGGATGTAGCCGCGGAAGATGCTTTCCTCCACCAGGGCAATTCCCAGCCAGTAAAGCAGGGCGGTTCCCTTGTCTGCCGGGATGCCCTGGAAAAGGGTGGTGATTTTGCCCACCAGGAAGAGCGCCAGGAAGCCCAGCGCCAGCCCCAGCTGAAGACCGGGCATCAGGTGGGTGCGGTTCCAGCCTGCCGAGCGGATGGGCTGCTTGCGCAGCCGCAGCACCAGGGCATAGAGCATCAGTGCGAGTGCGCCCATCAACAGGCGCGGTAAAATGCCATCCGTGGTGGCGGGGTTGCGGGGGATGCCCGCTCCCGGTCCGGTGAAGAACAGGATGGCGGTCACAAGCGTTACCGCAAACAGGCTGAGCGCCACAATCCCTTCCCGCCGGGGATAGCGGAAGGTGAGAACCCGCTGCTGGCGGAAGCGCGGGCTGAGCGTGAGCAGCAGGGTGACGGCAATCACGCCAATCAATTCGCTGGCAAACAGGATCAGGTCGTTTCGTTCCATGGGTTACGTCCCGTTTTCAGGAGGAGTTTCGCTTTGGAGAGCGGACTCCACCGGCGGTTCCAGGTCCAGTTCCACCTGTTCCTCCATGCAGACCTGCCCGCGCAGGAAGGAGCCTTCCTCGGTGGAAAAATTGACCACCGTTACATCGCCCCATACCCGCCCGGTGCCGCGGATTTCCAGCTTTTCGGCGGTAATGTTGCCGCGCACCGCACCCGCCACAATGACGGTATTGGCGCGCAGGTTGGGGCAGTTCACCTTGCCGGATTCGCCGACCACCAGCAGCCCCTTGACGGCAATTTCGCCGTCAAACGTGCCTTCAATCCGCACGCCGCCGGAACCCCGCAGGCTGCCCTGCCAGGTGATGCCGGGACCCAGCACCGAGGTCACCCGTTCCACGGGGGCGGGTGTGCCCGATGAGGATGATGTGGATTTCTTGAACATAAATCACCTCCCAGTTGTGCCCGGTTATACCAGGACGGAAACGCCCAGCCAGATGGCGAGCGAAAGGAACAACACCATCATGCCGATCTTGACTGCCGCGGCATGTTTTTGCAGGAAGGCGGTCAGGTCGCGCGAGGTGGTGCCGAAATATGCCAGGATGAAGACCACCACCAGCGGTACGATGAACAGCAGGTTGTAAAGCACTAGGTAAATCACCGCCTGCGAGCGGAGTTCGGGCATGCTGCTGACAAAGATGATGGTGGGCAGGTACACCTGCCCGGTGCATGCCAGCTCCAGGAAAGAGATCAGGATGCCGGTCATGAATGCGCCTGCCACGTATGCCCGGGTCTTGCGCCCCTCGCGGATGGTGGAGTTGATTTTCATGCGCAGCGGCTTGGGCAGGTTGAGCGACATATCCTCGATCTGCCCGCGGCGCGCCTTGCGGTAATCCAAAAAGCTGAAGACCGCCAGCCCCAGGCAGAAGAGCGCCGTCAGCCCGTACACCCACCGGCTGAGGATGTTGAGCCAGTTGCCCAGCAGGTCCAGCACCTTGTAAAAGCCCAGCCCCACCACCAGGTATGCCAGGAAGACGCCCACGGTAAACGCAATCCCAACCAGCAGCACGGCTTTGCCCTTGCGCCCGCTTAACGTCAGGTAGGAGACGAAAAAGATGAGGGTGGCGAAGGCACAGGGATTCAACCCGTCCACCAGCCCGGCAAAGACCACCGTCAGCCAGCCCATCGAGCGGAAGCGCTCCACCAGGGTGCTGTTCATGTGTTCCGGGTCAAATGTCTCCCACACCCTGGGCGCGCCCTCCGCCGCGAATGCATCCAGTAC
>JAGVUS010000288.1 GCA_019136175.1 Chloroflexota bacterium
ACAGCGTTCGAAATGACGCCTTATTCGAAGATGATTATTTACATGGACGTTATGGTGCAATCCCATTACTGGGCGACCTTCGCGAGATGGTCAATCCATCCAAGGAGTGTTAATCACTATGCCCCCCGAAGAAAAACCATGGTCTCGCAAGGGTCGCAGTTATATGCGACCGGTGGATCACATCCAAAAGAGGAAAAGATATCTGATTGTGTGCGAAGGTAGAAAAACTGAACCAAACTATTTCCGAGGTTTTAAAATACCCCCAGATGCGGTCGTGGAAATATGTGGGGAGGGATACAACACTGTAAGTTTAGTTGAAAAAGCCATCCAACTTCGCGATATTGCTAAAGATGTTGATGAAGAATATGATAAAGTCTGGTGCGTTTTTGATCGCGATTCGTTTTCAGCTCAGGATTTTAACAAAGCCATCGAGCTTGCGCAAAATGAGGACATTGATATTGCGTACTCAAATGAGGCGTTTGAACTTTGGTACGTTTTACATTTTGACTATCTGGATACTGGTATTACTCGGCAGGATTACTGCAATATCTTATCCCGGCAATTGAAAAAGGGATATAGAAAGAATAGTGAAAGTATTTATAGTGAAATCAGGCACTTACAAGATATGGCGATTCAACGAGCTCGACGCCTATATGAACAATATCCAAATCATAATCCTGAGAAAGATAAACCATCAACCACAGTACATCTCCTTGTTGAGGAATTAAACAAATTGAATCGGGATAAATATGGGAAAAAACAATAAGGATAAATTTTTTCAATACCTCATACTAGTGAAATAAATATTGAACTGAGATTAATACAATCATAGCTAATTCCTTATTTCATGATATACAAAGAATTAGGTAGAAATTATCAAAAAAGCATCCAATATTATTAATATGTAGGATTACAATACAATTCAAAAAAAATACCACGGAATTACTCTGACAAAATCAAATTTTATATATATAATGTTTTTTAGATAGGGTGATACTGGTATCAAATGTTTGGGTAAATCAGTGAGGCAACAATGTTTGAACTTCCGGAATTCCTGACGCTGGCAAGACAAGTCAACCAGGTGCTGGCTGGAAAAACCGTGCAAAGCGGCAGCCTGGGCAATTCCCCGCACAAGTTTGTCTGGTACAACCGCACACCGGAGGAATTTGCCGCCCTCACACAGGGAAAATTTGTGGGCACCGCCTACACCCGCGGCAAGTGGCTCTTCATCCCGCTGGAACCGGGCTACCTGCTGACCTTTGGCGAATGCGGCGGCAGGATTCTCCACCACCCTGCCGGAACACCGCTGCCGGAAAAATACCACCTGTTGATTCATTTCACGGACGGCGATGCACTTTCCGCCATGACGCAGATGTGGGGGGCAATGGAGTTATACGAAAAAGGTGCTGAACTGCAGCGCCAGTACATTAAAGGCATGCGCACCACCCCGGCGGATCCGGAATTCACCCCCGAATATTTCTCCGCCCTGGTGCAGGAAACTGCCGGGGGAAAAAAGCGCAGCGTCAAAGGACTGCTCACCCAGGATGCCCTCATCCCTGGGCTGGGCAATGCCATCACCCAGGATATCCTCTTCCTTGCCCGCCTGCATCCCAGGCACCCTGTCGATGCGTTGGATGGAGTGGAGATCGGGCGATTGTATACCGCCATTGTGGATACCATCCGGGAAGCAGCAAGACTGGGCGGTCGAAACGATGAGACTGACCTGTTCAACCAGCCGGGCAGCTACCAGCGCCTGATGGATCACAATGCAGTCAGCCGCCCCTGTCCGTCATGTGGCGGCAAAGTGGAGAAAATCCAGTACCTCGGTGGGGCATGTTATTTTTGCCCGAGCTGCCAGCCACTGCCGGTCAACTAACCCGGTCCAACCGGACACACTTGCCATTCCTATAAGGCAGGCGGGCATCGGCTGGATACAAGTCAAGCAAAAGTCCTGACATTCATCGCACCCCGCAAGGATTGACCCTGCCGGAGGGGGCGGGTATAATGCCGTTGATCAACTTGTCTAGAGGACTTCATGCCCCCATCCAGCTTCAAAGACAATGAAGTGCACCGCTTCCTGGTTGCCCCGCGCGCCCCGGAAGATCCCCGTTCCACTGGTTTTCTGCAGGATGCCCACGCACTCGGCATTTCCGCCGTGGAACACATCCGCTGCCTGGACCTTTACTTCATCCAGGGAACCCTGACCCCGCTGGAAATTCAAACCCTGGCAGACCGGCTCCTCCACGACCCGGTCACCCAGGAGGTACTGCATACCCATCCCGCCGCTGGCAATCCGTCAGCGGCGGATTGCATCTTAAACGGAATTTTCATTGTTGAAGTTGCCCTCCGCCCTGGCGTCACGGACCCGGTGGCAGAGCAGGTTGTCCGCGCTGCCCACGTGCTGGGCATCCCCGGCGTGCTGGCTGCCTCCACCGGCTTGCGGTTTGAACTGCAAGGCGCGCAGTTGACACCCCTGGAACGCAGCCTCCTGGCGGAGCGACTGCTTTCCAACCCGGTCATTCAGCATCATACGCTGGGGGAAATTGAACCATCCTTTCCCACACCAGCCCGCCCCAACAACACGGTGGAAAACATTCCCATCCGCAGCCTGGACAATGACAGCTTGCTGGCACTTTCCCGCCAACGGCGCGCCGCCCTGGACCTGGTGGAAATGCAAGCCATCCAGGCGTACTGCCGGGCTGAAAATCGTGACCTGACCGATGTGGAATTTGAAATGATCGCCCAGACATGGAGCGAGCATTGC
>JAGVUS010000065.1 GCA_019136175.1 Chloroflexota bacterium
CCCACCACGTAGGGCAGCGGCAGGAAGACATCCCCGGCAAACAGGACGCGGTCTTCCTCCACCAGCACCGAAATGCCGTCATGGCTGTGACCGGGTGTGGCAAACAGGTTGAGGGTCTTTTTCCCCACCCGCAGTGTGAGGGAGCCTTCGGAAAAGGTGATGTGCGGATACACCAGCTTCACCTGCTTGTAGATCGGATTCTGGTGGCGGGCTGCCTCCAGGGAAGCTGCGCCCTGGGTCTGCAATTCATCCCGGCAGGCAGTGCTGGCAATCACCGTTGCACCGGGGAAGAAACAGTTCCCCCAGGCATGGTCGGCATGGAAATGGGTGTTAATCACATACCGGACGGGCACACCCAGTTGACCTTCGATAAAATGCCGAATTTCCAGGGATTCGTCTGGCAGTGCCAGGGTGTCAATCATCACCGCCCACTGCGAACCAATCACTGCCCCGGCAGTCACCTGGGCATAAACATCACTTTGAAACCAATATACATTTTCTGAGACGCGTTCACGCTGCATACATCAAACCTGGGGGTTGGAATTCCATGCAGGAACTTCCTGCATTCAGTGTAATAGAATAGCACAAACGCGAAGAAAAGTCAAAAAATGGTCTCCTATGGCAGGTTTGTGGCTGGAACCTGGAGATCAGGGCAGGTTGCCGCATACGGCTCGCTGCCAAGGTACTGCCGCCATTCCGCCGGGGTCAGGTTGCGCGTCAGGCGGTTGCAGGCTTCCGCCATCAACTCCTGCCCGCTTGCCGGGTGGAGAAGGATGCCTGTTTGCGGGGTCCATCCACTGGCAGCCAGCAGTTTTCCATCCGGGGAATAACTGAGGTCCCAGGCTTCCCCCGGGTGGCTGATTCGCCCAATCTCGTCCAGCTGGATGGCATTAAACAACCGGATGGCTTCGGTGGTCCCCATTGCCAGGGTGGATCCATCCGGTGAGAATGCCAGGTCCAGGATGTACCCGCTGTCCCGGATGACCATTGTCTCCACGCCGTCGCCCGTGTTGAAAACATGGACTGCACCGCAGTTCCACGGCAGGCAGCCCTGGATGGAACTGTTTCCCACCAGGATGGTTTTCCCGTCCGGGCTGAACTGGATGGTTTCAATCCAGTACCCCTGGAGATGAACCTCCCACAGCAGGGATCCATCTGCAGTGCTCCAGGCTTTCACGGCTGGTTCGCAGGTGGGATTTCCGGATCCAAAGGTGGGTTTGAAACAGGAACCAGCGGTCACAAAGCTCTTCCCATCCGGGCTGAGCCGGACGTGATTGATGCGTTCCCCGTGCGATACCGTTAAAATGCGCCTTCCGGCGCGTGCATCCCAAATATGCGCCTCCCCCTCGCTGCCGCCAAAGAGGATATACCGGCTGGTGGAATCAAAATCCAGGCTGTTGATCGCCCTTGTCATGGGGATGCGCAGCTGCACATCCATTCCGGGCATATTCCAGAGGACGACCTCATACGGGGTGGGTGAATCCAGGGGCGAGCCGCCCGAACCAATGAACCAGCCGTTGCGGGGTTCCGTCCCTGTCCAGGCTGCCAGCAGGCTGCCATCCGGGCTGAAGGTCAACCCTGCCATCCCGGCGGACAGGCTGGTGTCCAGGAGGGCTTCATTGGTGGAAGCATCCCACACCCGCACCTTGCCAGCCATGGATCCGGCGGCTGCCAGGTTTCCGGTGGGGCTGAACACGGCAGCCAGGACCTTTTCCTTGGGAAATTCCTGCCGCGAGACCTCTGTTAAGGTTTCCACCTCCCACGTGCGCGCCGTTCCGTCTCCAGAGGCTGCCAGCAGCAGGCTGCCATCCGGGCTGAAGGCGTTTGTGTAAATATAGTGAGTGGTTGGATATTCCAGATGCTGGTATGGCGGTGGGAATGCCTGCCAGATCCAGACGCCGCCCGCATCGTTTCCGGCGGCAACCCTGCCGGAAGAAAAATCCGCTGCCAGTGCTGTGAAAATCCCGGTTTCCTCGCTGGCAAGCCGGCTGATTTCCTGGCGGCTGGCAAGGTCGTAAATCCGGGCGGATCCATCGGTTGCCCCAGCCACCAGCCATTGACCGCCGTTTGCCAGGCTGATCTCGTTGACGGGCTGGGTGTAGTTCAATGTATCCAACCGGGTTTTTGATTTCATGTCCCAGAAGGCGAGGGTGGTGTCATAACTTGCTGAAATCAGGCTGCTGCCATCCGGCGTAAATTCCAAGCCGCGCACCTCATCCAGGTGGGTAAATTCTGCCGCGGTTTCACCATTGGTCGCATCGTACACAACAATCCTTCCGCCAACCGGCTGGCGGGGTTCCAGCCAGCCGCCCCGGCTGCCGCCTTCCCCGGCTGCCACCCACTTTGCGTCCGGGCTGATTGCCAGGCTGCGGATGGAACTGAAATCCGAGGCGTCCCCCTGTTCCACCTGGGTGTGCTCCCAGGCAGTCTCACCGGATTCCACCCGGATGGCATGGATGCGGGTTTCATCTGTAATCACCAGCAAACTGCCATCACTGCTGAATCGCAGGTTCATGGCAAAGAATGGCAGTTCCCGGTGGATTTCGCCGGTTGCCGGGTTCCAAAGCCGGTTGCCTGCTGCAATCCAGCGACCATCCGGGCTGAATGCCAGCGAAAAAGTTTGCCCTTCCACCACCTGGGGCAGGAGCGTACCCTGCTGATCCCACACGAAAACGCCTGCGTCCGTTCCGGCTGCCAGCAGGCTGCCATCCGGGCTGTAGGCTGCCATGCGGATTTGCGGCACCACCCCATATTCGGCTGGAT
>JAGVUS010000366.1 GCA_019136175.1 Chloroflexota bacterium
GGTCGAGAAGCTGGCTGTCGCAGAACTGCCCATTGTCATTGGCTATTCCGGCAGGAAGGTCAGCACAACCAACCTCATCACCCGCGTGGCGGAATTACACCAGCGTCATCCCGGTTTGGTGGATGGCATGTTTTCCCTGATGGCTGACCTGGTTATGTCCGGCAGGAGTGCCTTGCTGTCTGCCAATTGGTCATTGCTTGGGGAATTGGTGAATATCAACCACGGGCTGCTCGAAAGCCTTGGTGTAAGCACGGTGCAACTGGCAAAGCCCATTTATGCCGCCCGGGAGTCCGGTGCATTTGGGGCGAAGCTTTCCGGTGCAGGCGGCGGTGATTGTATGTTTGCCCTTGTGGATGATAGGCACAGGGAGGCTGTCTGGGATGCCATTGCTGCTGCAGGCGCTCAACCCCTGGAATTGGCGACCAACGTCGAAGGACTGCGCCTGGATTAAAGCCGATATTGGATCAGGAAACCGGGCTGGTTTGGGTTTCTGCCTGGCTTTTACCGGAGCAGCGCTTCCATTCCAGCGGGATTACCTGCATCTGGGTTACATCCTGGTCCCACCCATTTGTCTTTGATTTACCCTTAAGATAAAAACCCTGGAAGCAGCCCCGTTCCCGCTGGCGCAGCAGGATGGTGCCGTAGGATGGGTCCCCCAGGTTCTTGGAGTAAAAATGCCCGCACCTTGGTTAATTCTTCGGGTTTTGCCGGGTTATAAATATTCTGTGACCACCTGCCGGTGAATGCCCCGTGTTTGATTTTCCATAGCCGGATCAACCAGGTGACCAGGAAGGTCAGGAACGAGCCAATCAGACCGGCAATCAGGTTTTCAAGAATTCCAGATGATGTCATGCGTGCATCCTTTTGACAGGGTGGAATCGGGCGTGAATGAAGAAATTATAACTGGTTCCCCCCAATTCATGGGGGCAGGTTTCCCGGGTTTGCCCTGCTTGACAGGCACCCAAAGTACGTTATACTGAAAAGTTGGTTGGAACAACAATCCACGGAGGGTTCCATATGAAAGAACGAACCTTGAATATCATCGCTGTGATTGTGCTGGCGCTGGCACTCATCCTGGGAATCCTAATGCTGGTGGTGTACACCAATCCCACAAGCGGGATCAATCCCTTTCCCCCGCCGCCCACCCCGGGCTTGCTCCAGCTTCCCACGGCTACACCAACGTTAAAACAACTTCCCCCCACCTGGACTGCCACTGCCGTACCGGAATTCCTGGTGCAAACATCCACCCTGCGACCATCCTCCACCCCCGTCCCTACCATGACGGATTACGAATTTTCCTCACGGACCCCCACGGCAACGGATACCAGCACGCCAACCAGCACCCCCACCCGCACCCATACGCCCAGACCCACGGCAACCAGGACGGTGACTCCCACCTTCACCCTCGCGCCGACGAATACAACCGAACCCACCCTGACTTCCACCCCATAGGCTTGGATCCCATGACTGATGAAATTTCCCCTGAATTATTTGCCCACCTTGTTGATTTGGCAGCGCTTGAACTTTCCCCCGAGGAAGGCGAATATATCCGCCGCCAGTTGAACAATCAGCTGAAAGCGATTAACGAACTGGCAGCCATTCCCCTGGATGATGATATTGGCATCACCCTGCATGGGGTTCCCTATACCACCGGGATCAGCGCTCCACCCCGCCCGGATGTTTGGGAGCCGTATCCCGACCCTGCGGGAATCCTCCGGCAAGCGCCCCAGACCGCGGAACAGTATATTGTGGTTCCCGACATTCCCCACACAACCCTGGATTAACCTGATGGAATATTGCGAACTCTCTGCATACGAAATTGCCCGGCTGGTGCGCCAGCGCCAGGTTAAGGCTGTGGATGTCCTGGAATCCTGCCTGAAAAGGATTGCCGCTGTGGATGGGCGCCCCGGATCGCTGGAACCGGGCGAACCTCAGCCGAATGATGAGCAATCCGTCCATGCGTTCATCACGCTTACCCGGGAACGCGCCTATGCCCGTGCACAGGCAGTGGACCAACAGGTGGCTGCTGGAAAAGACCCCGGGCAGTTGGCAGGCGTGCCGTTCACCGTCAAGGATATTTTTTGTGTGGAAGGCACACCGTCCACGGCAGCCTCGCGCATCCTGGCAAATTTTACCGCCCCCTATACCGCCACACCGGTTGCCCGCATGGAGTCTGCCGGGGGAATCATGCTGGGCAAGGTTAACCTGGACGAGTTCACCTATGGCTCCTCCAACGAATCCTCGGCATTTCAGCCAGCCCCGCGCAATCCCTGGAATCCCTCCCGTGTGCCGGGTGGTTCATCAGGCGGTTCCACTGCCAGCGTGGCTGCCGGGGAAGCGCCGCTCTCCATTGGTACCGACACCGCCGGATCCATCCGCCAACCTGCTGCATTTTGCGGCGTGGTGGGGATGAAGCCGACCTATGGGCGCGTCTCCCGTTATGGGTTGATTGCCTTTGCCTCCTCGCTTGATTGTCCCGGACCGGTCGCGCGCAATGTGACCGATGCCGCCTTGATGCTGCAAACAATTGCCGGTGCAGATCCGCACGACAGCACTGCCGCACTGGTGAATGTGCCGGATTATGTTGGCGCACTGGCGGAAGGTGTGCGCGGCATGCGCATTGGGCTTTCCCCCGACTACTTCCGGATTGTCTTCCCCAATCCCGATACCAATGAGCTGGAGGAACAGCCCCTGCCGCAGGAAATCCGCGCGGCGGTGCTGCATGCCGCCGAATTGCTTGCCCGCGCCGGGGCAGAAATTGTTGAAAATATTCCCATGCCCAACACCCGCTATGGCATCCCGGCATATTTTGTCATCAGCCGGGTGGAAGCTGCCTCCAACCTGCACCGCTTTGATGGTGTCAAGTACGGCTACCGCACCCCTGCCCGGCTGGATGACCTGCGCAGGATGTACCGCCAGACCCGCAACGAGGGGTTTGGTCCCCAGCCCAAGCTGCGCATCCTGATGGGTATGTACGTGAGCGCTGCCCAGTACTCTGCCCAGTATTACAACCGCGCCCTCAAGGTGCGGACGCTCATCCGCCGCGACTTTGAGACGGTTTTTGATCCTGCCGGTTTGCACCACCTGCATGCCCTCCTGACCCCCACCACGCCGACGACCGCCTTTCCCATGCAGGCAATTTATGGCAACTCCGTGCTGATGCAATATGCCGACCAGCTTACTGTCCCTGCCAACCATGCCGG
>JAGVUS010000019.1 GCA_019136175.1 Chloroflexota bacterium
TCCCCAGGTGCAGGCAGCCAAAACATCCAGCGGAATCCAGCTGACATGGGATGCCCTGCCCGAAGCCGGGAATTACCGGATCTACCGGGCAACCAATGGCTGCGATGGAACGTTTCAACGCGTGGCGGAAACCAGCGAGCCTGGCTGGCTGGACACCAGCGTGGTCGGTGGAACAGAATATTCTTACCGGGTGGAGGCTGTCTCCGAAAGCGGAACCTGCATATCCAGCATGAGCAGCTGCGTCACAGTTCCCTTCATTTGGAGGATCATCCTGCCGGTCATCATCCGTTAGCAGTTAAACCCTTACGGCATATTTCACAGGATTCATAGTTCCCATCTTTTGTTGTTAAGGTGCAGAAAAACTTGAAGACCTGATTCTCATCCTCCGGAAGACGGATCGTCGCCGGGGGTATGATTCTACAATTGTGCCTGGAGCACTTCCTCCGTCGTCCGGGGATTGGAAGAGCGGATGGCAGTTCGTTCTGCAATGGTTTCATCCTCGCGGGTGGGCCAGGCTGCCACCAGCATTCCAATGATGAGAACCCCGGCACCAATCCACATCCAGTTCACCAGGGGATTGTGATAGACCTTGAATGTCGCCCCAGCCGTGGAAATGGCTTCCCAATCCACAAGGATGACGTAGAGATCATCCTCCAGCGTGCTGCGAATGCCGGGGATGGTCATGGTTTGCTGGGCATCAAAGAAGAAGTCCACACGGGGTTGAATGGTGCCCAGGGGACGCCCGTTTCTTTCCACGGACATTTCCGCCTGACCGACCAGTTGTGCATCCGAAAGCATATATTCCTTCAGGTCATCAAATGTCACCGTGTACCCTGCCAGCTGGAGGTTTTGACCAATTTTCAGGGTTGCCTGGGTTTGCTGCTGGAACATTTCGATTCCAATGATCCCAAATGCCATCAGCACAATTCCCAGGTGAATAATGTATCCACCGTACCGCCTGCGGTTTTTCCCACCCAGACGCCAGAATGCCATGGGAATATTCTCACCAGTTCGCCGGGTACGGGAAATCACAGCTTTAGCGTAATCGTAAATGGTGACCGCAATCACAAAACCCACCAGCCAGATTGCCACAATCGCCCAGGCATTCCGCACCCCAAGGATGAGTGCAATCACCGGTGCAGCCAGCGAAACCAAAGCAGGCTTCCACACGGCTCTCCCCAAGGACCGGTATGTGGATGCACTCCATGCCGACAATGGTGCAATCCCCATCAGCAGCAACAGGGCGGCAAACAGTGGTCCGGCAGCGCTTTCATAATAAGGCGCACTGACAGTTACCTTTTCTCCTGTGAACAACTCCCGCACCAGGGGATAAATGACACCCCAGAAACAGACAAGCAGGATTCCCATGAATAATAAATTATTAATGAGAAACAACGACTCGCGTGAAAAAACCGAGTTCATCTGTCCTTCCGAACGCAGGGAATTCCAGCGGTGCAGAAGCAAACCCAACGACACAATGAACGTGACTCCAATAAACGTGAAAAAAAGCGGACCAATTGCCGATTGGGCAAAAGCATGCACAGAGGAAAGCACCCCGGAGCGCGTCAGGAAGGTGCCAAAGATGACGAGGGAATATGTCAGAATGATCAGGATCATATTCCATCGCTTGAACATGCCTTTCCTCTCCTGGATCATGACAGAATGCAGGAAAGCGGTACCGCTCAACCAAGGCATCAGGGCGGCAATTTCCACCGGGTCCCAGCCCCAGTATCCTCCCCAACCCAGAACATCATATGCCCACCGGCTGCCCAACACCAAGCCCAGCGAAAGGAAGAGCCACGCAACCAGGGTCCATTTGCGGGTGACACGGATCCAACGATCATCCACCCTGCCCGTGGCAAGGGCGGCAATCGCAAACGCAAACGGAACAACAAATGAGACAAATCCCAGGTAAAGCGCTGGGGGATGGATGACCATCCCCGGATGGCGCAGTAATGGGTTTAACCCGCGCCCATCCGCCGGAACCAGGGGAAACGCCCCGGCTGGCTGGAACATGGCAGCAAGTTCTTCACCTCCGGAGGTTTGCCAGAACCGGATGAAGGGATTTTCAAGAAAAATGACCATGGCGAGGAAAAATACCAGGGTGACGAGCGAAACCAGGATCACCCAGGGTAAAAATTCCCGGTCGCGGTCCCATTTGCGCAGCGTTACAGCCGAGGTGAACAATGCCAGCAGCCAGGACCAGAATTGCAGCGATCCTGCCTGCCCGCCCCACCAGGCAGTGATTTTGAGATACAACGGCATGGTGCTGCTGGTGACGTTATACACATATCTCACCTGGTAATCCCCGCTGACCAGCAGAACAATCAAGCTGAGGGATACCAACGTCAGCAAGGGGAATGTAAGCAGCATTGCCAGGCGGGCACTTTCCGCCCATACCAGCGAATTTTTTCGCAAACCGACAATCGCCGCAACAATTCCATACAGCGAAACCAGGAGGGTAAGGATAAGCAAGCCAAAACCCAGGTTGGAAAGCAGCGTCATGGATGATCTCCTGGTTATTTATTACCGGTCTCAGCCTGGTTGGGAACAGCCTCCTCATACCGGCTGGGACACTTTAACAACAGTTCGGTGGCTTCAAACACACCGTTTTCGTTGATCCTGCCGGACATGATTGCCTGCGCCTCATTTTTCAACAGGTCAGGTTTTACTCCCACGTACACAACCTGCAGGGCTGGCAAATTCGGATTCAGGGTTGCTTCATGCAATACCAGAGCAAGCCCCCCCAATCTCTC
>JAGVUS010000237.1 GCA_019136175.1 Chloroflexota bacterium
AGGAAACACACCTCTTTTCCTGTTGGAGGGCGTCACCGGTTCCGGTAAAACAGAAATTTACCTGCAAGCAGCAGCCAAAGCACTGGAACTGGGCAGGCAGGTAATCATCCTTGTTCCAGAAATTTCCCTCACACCCCAGACTGTCCGCCGGTTCCTTTCTCGTTTTCCCGGCAGAGTCGGATTAATCCATTCCCGGTTATCAGATGGGGAACGATATGACACCTGGCGGCGGGCACGCAGCGGTCACCTCGACATCATCATCGGACCGCGTTCGGCTTTGTTTGCACCCCTCCCCCATCCAGGGCTGATCATAATCGATGAATGCCACGATGCTTCCTACCACCAGAGTGAAGACCCGCCGTTTTTTGACGCTGTTCGTTCAGCAGAATTGTATGCAAAAATCAGCGGCAGCTTGCTGCTGCTGGGCTCCGCCACACCGGAAATCACCCAGCGCTACCGGGCGGAACGGGAATCCTGGCAGGTATTCCGCTTGCCTCAGCGGATTCTTGCCCACAGCCGCGCTCCATCAGAACCTCAAAACCTTCCGCAATTCCTGCCCCTGCCACCCGTGGAAATTGTGGATATGCGGGCTGAACTAAAGGAAGGAAACCGTTCCATTTTCAGCCGGAGCCTGCAGGATGCGCTGAATGTTGTCCAAAAAAATGGCGAACAGGCGATTCTTTTCCTGAACCGGCGCGGTGCAGCAACCTATGTATTCTGCCGCACCTGTGGTGCCATCCTGCGGTGTCCACGCTGCGACCTGCCGCTCACGGTGCACGTTGACCCGGATGGGTTATCCTGTCATTCCTGTGGTTACAATCGGAAAATGCCGGGCAAGTGCCCCGCCTGTGGCAGCAACCAGATCCGCCAGTACGGTACCGGCACCCAAAAAGTGGAACAGGAATTAAATCACCTGGTTCCCGGGCTCCGAACCCTGCGCCTGGATGCCGATACAGTCCAGCAAAAAGGCTCACATGAAATCATTCTTTCCCATTTTGTCCACCACCGGGCAGATGTGTTGATTGGTACCCAGATGCTGGCAAAGGGGCTTGACCTGCCCCTGGTTACCCTCGTGGGAGTGGTTCTAGGAGATGTGGGGTTAACCTTCCCGGATTATCACACCGCCGAACGGACATTCCAGGTTCTCACCCAGGTGATGGGTCGGGCAGGGCGCAGCGTCCGTGGTGGCAGGGCAATCCTGCAAACCTACCAGCCCGAACACCATGCCATCCAATTTGCCGCCCGCCACGATCTGGAAGGTTTTTACCGCCAGGAACTGCAATTCCGCCGGGAAACCCATTTTCCACCATTCTCCCGGCTGGTCCGCCTGGAATACAGGCATAGCCGGTTGCAAAACGCGGAGCAGGAAGCTCAAAAGATGGCAGTTCGCCTCCGGTATTGGATGGAGGCTGAAGGCTTTTCATCAACCGACCTGGTTGGACCGGCGCCCTGTTTCCACGGCAAACGGAACGGCTTGTACCGCTGGCAAATCATCCTGCGGGGACCAGACCCAACCGCCCTGCTGCGCGGCAAGGCATTGGAAGACTGGCGCGTCCAGGTGGACCCGCCGGATTTGCTCTAGGGAAGCACCTGCCAGGGATTGATAAATCCACCCATATAGCGGATTTCAAAATGCAGGTGGGGACCGGTGGAATTGCCTGTGCTGCCGGCATAACCGATCAAGCTGCCCTGGTAAACACTCTGACCGCAGCTGACCGTCCAGTTGCTCAGGTGTGCATAGAGGGATTGATACCCATTTCCATGGTCAATCATCACCATGTTGCCATACCCGCCGCTTACCGGTCCGGCATAGATGACAACTCCGCTATCCGTGGCGGAAACCAGGTCACCTGTAAAGGCAGCAATATCAATTGCCAGGTGCCCGGACCAGTAATCATTCCCGGAGAGGACGGTGGTTGCCGTTGGCCATATGAATGTACCCGTACCATAGGCTCCACCCCCACTGACAGTACAACCACCCGGACCCAGGATGGTGGTGCTGACACCTGCCGCCCCGCGTGCAAATGTGGGAACCACCCATTGTTGGAATTCCCGGAACCCTCCAGGAACCATCACATAGGTCCCTGATTCAATGACAGGATTGGTCATGTCCAGCTTGTTACCTGGATAAGCAAGGATGGCGTCCGGATACACTTTGAATTTGCCCGCAACGGATTCAACCGTGTCGCCTTCCTGCCATTCATAGAGAATGCCATCCGTGGGTGGGATTTTTAAGGTCAGACCAACCTCAATCATGTGGGGATCATCCCGCAGGACATCGTAATTGGACCAGAGTAACGATTCCGGTTCAATATTAAACGCATGGGCAATACCAAAGATCGAGTCACCCTGTTCAATTGTATAATCAACAACTGATTCACGTCCCCGGGTTGGGATGATGGTGTGCACCTCCGCCGGGCGCGCCAGGGCAAAAACACCTTTACCGGGCACGTAAGCAGGCAAAGCCACGTCCCCCTTGTAGGTTTGCATGGCGTCAGGAGCAGATGCCGGGGATGCTGTAACTGATCCTCCCGGAAGCCGCTGGACAAGCAGATAGATCATCAGGGCGGTCATCACCGCCGCTGCCCCCCACAAAACCCATTGCAGCCAGTCAATATTCCGGTTGGAACTGGTGGGTTTTGAGGTTGTTGTTTGAGACACTAATCCTCCGTCAGGTTCTCCAGGAATTCCTGGTTGGAACGCGCCCGGTTCATTCTTTGTAAAATGGCTTC
>JAGVUS010000270.1 GCA_019136175.1 Chloroflexota bacterium
ACGGGCATTGGGTCCCCAACGCGTGGTAGGCATCCTGATGCCCGAGCGGGAATCATCCCCCGATAGTGCCATCCTGGCGCAAAAACTGGCAGATCAATTTGGCATTGCAACTGTCCTGGAAGATATTACGGGCGCCCTGGATGGGTCAGGGTGCTACCGAAGACGCGATGAAGCAGTCAGGAGGATCTTCCCCGCATATGGTCCAGAGTGGAAATTGAAAATTACGCTTCCCGGCAGCCTGCTGGACCAGGAGACCTTGAACGTCTTTCGTCTTACGGTTGTCGCACCAGACGGAGAGGAGATGACCCAACGACTGCCCGTACAGGAGTTTTTACAAATTGTTGCAGCATCCAATTTTAAACAACGCACCCGCATGGCAATGTTGTATTATCATGCCGAATTGCGCAGCTTCGCTGTTGTGGGCACCCCCAATAAAAACGAACATGATCTTGGATTCTTTGTCAAATATGGCGATGGCGGATTGGATGTCAGCCCGATTGTGCACCTTTTCAAAAGCCAGGTCTATCAACTGGCAAAATATCTGGATATCCCGGAGGAAATTCAACAACGCGTACCCACAAGCGATACTTACAGTGCTGGCAGTACGCAGGAGGAATTTTTCTTCCGCCTGCCGTTCCGCATACTGGATACAATCTGGCGGGGCATGGAACTCGGTTACTCACCGGATGAGATTGCTTCCGCCCTCAACCTGACCCCCGAACAGGTCAATCGCGTCATGGATGACATTCAACGCAAGCAGCGAACCACCGAATACCTGCGCAAAGCAGTCCTTGACCTGCCTTATCCACCGCACGATTAATTTGGAGGAACTGATGAACAAAAAAATGTCCCGCCGTGACTTTCTGCGACTGATCGCAGGAGCTGCCGGAATAGCCGGGATTGGCTTGCTTGGCAAATTACTGAATGGCAAGGCAAAGATCATTCCCCACACAGGTGCCCCTGGTGACCATCAGGTATGGATGCCGGCAATCCTTAAGCAATATCCTCCCCTTCCGACCCCAACCCCAACACCGACACCGACTCAAACCCCCACAGCTACGAAGACATCAACCCCCACGCCTACAGCAACCAGCTCGGCGACACCATCCAATACCCCAACACCCACCCGCACACCAACCCCAGGCACGCCACCGCCCCCTCCCAACAATCGGGTTGTACATGTTTGGGACACACAGGCAACCTATTGGAATTTTTCAACCGGATGGTATGGAAATTATATTCGACAAGATCATGTAAATCAAATGACCAATGATGGCTTAATCTCATTGACTGGTCAAAGCAATATTGTAGCTGCGTGGCAATCGCTCCTGCCAAATTATTCAACCGGGGAAACAATTGCCATCAAAGTTAATTTCAATAATTGTGGATCCTGTAGTGATCTGGACAATCAAATTGATGCAGTGGCAGAACCGGTCATTGCTTTGATCAATGGATTGACACAGGCTGGCATTCCTCAACAGAATATTTGGATCTATGATGCTCTACGTCCAATTCCAGATCGTTTTTCAAACAAACTCAGCGGCTACAATGTACGGTTGTTTGATACTGGATTGTGCCACGAGGATGCTGGTTTTTCTGACCTCCCGTATGCTCGCGTCAATTTCAACCATTCATCTCTCAGCTATGTCATATTGACGGATGTTCTTGCCAATTGCACATATTTAATCAATATGCCAATCATGAAGGATCATGGGATATCTGCTGTTACACTTGGTTTTAAAAACCATTACGGCTCCATCGATCAGGTACTGGGTCGGAATAGTGATTATTTACATCGGTTGATAGATCCTGATGATGGGATATATTCTCCACAATACAGCCCATTGATGGATATCAATAACCATCCATTCATCCGTAATAAAACCTTCCTTGTTGTAGGAGATGGTTTGTTTGGCGGGTTGGAAAACACCACAAGAACCCCTCAGCCTTGGGCAAGCTTCAACAATATGTCCCCCAATAGTTTGTTTTTTTCCCGTGATCCAGTTGCAGTGGAATGTGTCATGTTTGATATCCTCAACGCAAACCCAACCCCGCCCTGGCATCCAAAACGAGGAGAACATGAAGATGATTACTTAAAGCTCGCCAGAGATTTGGGTATGGGCACTTATGAGAGAGCAGATCCATGGCTGGATACGTACACAGACATTGATTACGTAAGGATCGAATCCTGAAACATTCCGAATGAGCCCCAAATAATTGGGGAAGATAGGATTACATAATCCGTACATCTCAATTGGTTGGACTCATTCATAATCAAATGGAAAAAATAGACCGGAAATAACTTTCCAACGATACCTGACAATAATTCACACAAACCCTTTATGTCTCAATATTCAGTAAGCCGAACCATCTTCCGCAATTCTTCACTTGGATTTGCTGCCCAGGCAATCATCAAGATGTTTTCGTTTGCCTTCTCCATTATCGTCGTAAGACAACTTGGGGCAGAATCATTTGGTGATTACACTGCCATTCTAGCTTTTACTGCGATTTTTAGTATTTTCTCTGACCTTGGGCTAAGTCCATACACCGTTCGACAGGTGGCAAGGCTGCGAGAAATTCCTGATTCCCGCGATCAAATCCAACACTTATATGGGAATGTCCTTTACCTGCGGTTTCTGCTCTCATTCATAACCATTGCTCTCATCATCCTGTTTGCTTTTCTTACAAAGCGCACCCCTGAACGAATCTTAAATATTGGCTTCTAT
>JAGVUS010000232.1 GCA_019136175.1 Chloroflexota bacterium
GTGTTGGGAAGAAGTGGATGATTCCAGGGCTGCATGCAAAAGCCCTGGTCCATTGGATCCATGGATATTTTGATACTATACAAAAATGCGCCAAATGTCAACCGCCCTGGCTGGGGGTTCCAATGCGGCATTGCCCTTCCCGTGCCAAGCCATACCCCGTGTCCCCCCACCCCGCCGGTTCGCCCAACCCGTGCGCCAACCGCAAACCCTCTCCAAATTAGCAGAATTTGGGCAGGGTCAGGGAGGGGTGTCATTGCGAGGCGTTCTTTGCCGAAGCAATCTCTCATTTTGTTGGGGCAGGTCTGTGCGCGGAGAGGGTGTGGTTAACCTATGCACAGACCTGCCCTTACGCGCCGAAAGCATCAGGCATGGGGTTGAAAATGACATACGGATTCAAACCGCCATCGCCGCCGGGATTTCTGGTATATAATGGAATTTGCAGGTGGAGCAGGCTGCCCTCACCATGCCGCGGGGCGGCAACACCGGCTGGCTCATCCTCCGGGGGCGGCAACACCGGCTGGCTCATCCTCCGCTGGAATTCCCGGCACAGCCCGCCGGGCTGCCCACCCCCGCATGTACGAAACCCCGGAGATGCCCATGGAATGCTGCTCACTGGTCTTCACTCTCCAGCCGGAACCCGCCGAAGGCGAACCCCGCCCCCTGCCTGCCTGGTGGGGACCCGCCGTGCAGTCCCTCGTGTTTGAGGTGCTGCGGGCTGCCGACCCCGATGCCGCCGCCGCCCTGCACGACGAATCCTCCGGTCCCCGCCCCTTCACCGCCTCCACGCTGATGGGTCCGCGCCCCCGCGATGGCGCCCTCCTCCCCGGCGCCGCCTACTCCTTCCGCCTGACCACCCTCAACACCAGCCTGGCGGATTGCCTCCACCACGCCATCCAGCCGGGGCAAATGCTTTCGCCCGGCAGCCGCGTGGAGCTGGATTACCTGCCCTTCACCATCACCCGCGTTGCCCTCACCCCCCAGGAAAATGAATGGGCGGGCGAAACCACCTACCAGGAACTGGCTGCCACCCACATCCTCACCACCGAGCTGCCCCCCCGCCAGATCTCCCTGGAACTTGCCAGCCCAACCGCCTTTCGCTCCAACGCCCGCACCCAGCCCCTGCCCCTGCCCCACCTGGTGTTTCACAGCCTGGCAGCCCGCTGGAACGCCTATGCAACCATGTCGTTTCCCGCCGAACTGGAACAATATGCCACGGAATGCCTTGCCATCAGCCGGTTTAACCTTGCCAGCCGCCCGGTTCCCATCCGCAACGGCATGCGCATTGGCGCAGTCGGCAGGATCACTTTCACCGCCCTTAACTATGACCGCTACTGGATGGGCGTCCTGCATGCCCTTGCCGCCTATGCCCGCTATGCTGGAATTGGCATCCTGACGGGCACCGGCATGGGGCAGGCGCGCCCCGCCGCCGCCTGAACCCCGGCGACCCACCGAACCTTAACAACCGAATATTTGTTTTCGTTCCCGGCTTGAACCGTTTTCCGCCGTTCAATCCTAACCGACCGTTCAATCCCACAAGGAGGGGGTATGCCGCCGATTTATATCGTTCAGCAAAATACCCGGTTGCGCATCCGCAACCGCCGCCTGCAGGTGGAACTGGAGCAGGATGATGGCAGCGTGGAAATTTTGGCGAGCACCCCCCTTGCCCAGGTCAGTGAAGTCATCCTGCTGGGCAACATCAGCCTCACCACCCCCGCCATCGATGCCCTGCTGGACCAGGAAAGCCAGGTCATCTTCCTGGGGGCATCGGGCGAGTACCGCGGCCGCCTCATCGGCAGGCTGACCCCCCATGTGCCCCTGCGGCGCGCCCAGTACCGCCGCCTGGAAGACCCGGCATTCTGCCTGGAAATGGCAAAAGGCTTTGTCGCCGCCAAGCTTGCCCACCAGCGCGCCCTGCTGATGCGCCACAACCGCGAGGAACCCCAGCCCGAAATTTCCCGCGTGGTGGAGCAGATGCAGGCTGCCATCAGCCAGGTCCCCCGCAAAACCAACCTGCCTGCCCTGCGCGGGGTGGAAGGTTCTGGAACCGCCGTCTACTTCCGGGGGTTCCGCCACCTGTTTGACCCCGCCTGGGGCTTTACCGACCGCAACCGCCGCCCGCCAGCCGACCCCGTGAACGTGCTGCTTTCCTTTGGCTACACCCTGCTGGCTGAATTGTGCAGCAGCGCCGTGCAATCCGCCGGGCTGGACCCCTACGCAGGCTTCCTGCACGAGGTTGCCTACAACCGCCCCGCCCTGGGGCTGGACCTGGCGGAGGAATTTCGCCCGGTGGTGGATGGGGTGGTGCTGTGGGCTTGCCGCAGCGGGCAGGTCACCCCTGCCGATTTCTCCCCCGGCACGCCCGACCGCCCGATTGTCCTGGGCAATGAAGGCAAGCGCCGGTTCCTGCAAGCCTACGAGCAGCGCATGGAGCAGACCTACACCCACCCCCTGCGCGGGGTCAAATTCCCCATTCGCCTGTGCATCCTGGAGCAAGCCCGCCAGCTTGCCAGCCGCATGCTCGATGGTCTGGCAGGCTACCAGGGCATGGGGTTCCGTTAGGGGGTCTGCCATGGAGCGCGATTTTTATGTGCTTGCCTATGATATTGCCTCGGATTCCCGCCGCGCCCGGGTTGCCCGCCTGATGGAATCCCTCGGCGACCGGGTCCAGGGCTCGGTGTTTGAAGCCTACCTCACCCCCGCCGAGCTGGACAAGCTGGTGAAGCGGGCGTTGAAAATCCTCGACAAGGAGGAAGACAGCCTGCGGGTTTATTCCATCTGTGCGGGCTGCAAGGAAAAAATTAAAATGCATGGCATCAGCAAGGCAGCCGTGCCGCCCGGGGTGAAGATCATTTAGCTGCCGCCGGGGGGATTTGCGCACCCCCTCCCTGGTTTTGCCAAAAAATTGGCTTTCGGGGAGGGGGGGTGCGCAGCATGGCGCCAGCCGCGCCCGGCGGGGCAAAAACGGGCTGTTTGGAAGGATGGGAAGGCAAAAATGATGGCATGGAAGCCCAAAAATGGGTATAATGAGTTGGAATTTGAAGAAAAAGCCGCCCGGCGGGTGTTTTTTGGGCGCCCGGCGGAAGGCTGAAAAACGCAGTCTGAATCAAGAAATGCCCTGACGGGCATTGAAAC
>JAGVUS010000330.1 GCA_019136175.1 Chloroflexota bacterium
TGGCATTGGGTTCGCTGCGTGTCACCGTGGGGAAAGATACCACCAAAAAAGATGTTATGGAGTTCCTGGAGGTGCTTCCTGAAATGGTATCCAGGGCTCGAAGGAACTTTAGGGTTTAACACGATGGGGAATGAGTCCATTCGGGTTGTTGTTGGGATGAGCGGGGGAGTGGATAGTTCTGTAGCAGCTGCATTGTTGCTGGAACAGGGGTATTCTGTAATTGGCGCGATGCTGCGATTATGGAGCCCACCAGGGTTCGACGAGGATAACCGGTGCTGTTCACCGGATGCGGTCACAGTTGCCCGAAGGGTCAGCGCAAAGCTGGGAATCCCGTTTTACGTCATTGATGCCCAGGAAATATTTTATGAAAGAATCGTTCAGACATTTATTGTTGATTACCAATCTGGATTGACACCCAATCCATGTATTCTCTGTAATCAATGGATTCGGTGGGGGTTTCTTTTACAGACTGCTATTGATATGGGTGGACAGTATTTGGCGACGGGTCATTATGCAAGAGTCATGCAACGATCAGATGGGATGTATGAGATCCTGAAGGGTATTGATCCCGGCAAGGATCAGTCCTATGTCTTATCTGCATTAAACCAGGATCAGCTTGCCCAAACCATGCTGCCCCTCGGCGGGATGGATAAACAAGCTGTGCGCAATTTCGCTCAACAACATAAATTACCATCAGCAAAACGACCTGACAGTCAGGATTTGTGTTTTACTGGAGGAAGAAATTACCGGGATTTCTTGCGTGATTTCGCCCCTCAAACGAATCAACAGGGACAAATCCGCACCAGAAAAGGGGAAATCATCGGAGAACACACCGGGCTGGCGGATTACACAATTGGGCAGAGAAAAGGGCTCCGAATTGCTTATCGGGAGCCTTTATATGTAATTGATAAAGATCAGGACAATAATGCTCTCATTGTCGGAACAAGATCCGAGTTGGGACACAACAAGATGATCGTGGATCAGTTTCATTGGATTCTGGGGGAAGCTCCTGCAGCGCAATTTGTTTCTGATGTTAAAATCAGATACAAATCACCAATCATTCAAGGCAGAATTGATATGATTAACAAAAGCAAAATGGAAGTGAGGTTCCAACAACCCGTCCGGGATATTACACCGGGTCAGCGGGCGGTTTTATATGATGAAGACCGTGTGCTTGGTGGCGGGGTGATCATATCGGCTCAAACGGAGGAGGTGTTATGACAATCCAGGGTTATATATTTGGTGCTGTAATTGCTACGTTAATTGGGGCGTTATTCCACCTCTGGAAAGGTGGAAAATTGGGGCGGTTGATTTTGTACATCATATTAAGTTGGTTTGGGTTTTGGATCGGGCATTTCCTCGGTGAAAGTCTTGGATGGGATTTTGCCAAAGTCGGTGGATTGAATCTGGGGATGGCAATATTAGGGGACGTGCTTGTGCTGGGTGTGGGATATTGGTTAAGCCTGGTTCAGGTTGAGAAAAAAGCATAAGGAGAACATCATGTATCGCATTGAATCCTTTCTGGCAAGCAGATTATTTTTATCTCCACAGGTTGTGGGGGAGCGGATTTATTTCATATCCAATCTGAGTGGAAAACTGAGTTTGTATTCGATGCGTCATGGAGGAAGCGTTCCAGAACCACTGATTCCCCCTCATATTGCCATGCAAAATCCCCACCTGGTTGGCGGCAGACCCTTTTATGTTTTCCCCATGCTGCAAAAAATCCTTGTTATGCTGGACAGAGATGGTGATGAAAATTACCAACCCATGTTTATTCCAATGGATGGGGGATTCCCAGAGCCGGCATTTGAGGAAACATTTGAAAGAACCCAGGTTTTTCTAATGTGTTGCGACCAAGATTTGAATATTTGTTATTTGGTAGCGGCGTCACGAACAGAAGAGGTTGTCAGGACATATAAAGCAAACCTGCAAACCAGAACGCTGCAGGAAATTGCTTCCAGTCCCTATGGAAAATACCCGGCAGCCAATAATTCTGACCACACAAAAATCGCCCTGGTGGAAGGGTATTCTGTCGGGGATGGTGTCCTTTATTTATTAGAGGAAAATCAACCTCAGCGGGTTTTATATGGAATTCCGTGGGAAGATCGCGAGGAGGGGCAGGTTGTGCCATTGAATTCCATCGGTAATATCCATTTCCTGGAGGATACTAATACCCTGGTGATGACATCTTCAGTTTTTGAGGATACTTATAGTCCAGTTCTATTGAACATGGATCAACCGGGACAACTGATCCCTGTGACTATGAAAGGACTGATTCACCAAGGTGTTGGCGAACTAGTTTCCATGGAGCACCTTATTGATAATCGCTTCTCAATGGAATTCAACATCGATGGTTGTTCGTGGTTATATGAAGCTGAACTGGATCCAATCCATAAGGAATTCTCGATCATCCAGGTGCTTGTTGGAGAGGCAGAACTTGCCAATGGAGTATTATTTTCCTCTGACTACGATAAGATCACAGACCAGTTTTCGTTTAGTTTCTCAAATGCTGTAGCACCAACCCAGATTTACACATTGAAACGCACTGGAAAAAGTGTGCTGGAAAGACATACGAACGAAAAGGTACTGGGAATTCCTGTCCACTTACTTTCCACCGGTGAAGATGCATCATTTATCTCGCATGATGGAACAAGGGTATCCGCAAGGTTATATCTTCCTTCGGATGATCTGGGTTATTCAGGTAAATTGCCACTGGTTTATTACATTCACGGTGGACCCCAAAGCCAGGAGCGCCCGGATTTTGCCTGGTTTTCGATGCCCATTATTCAGTTCCTGACATTGAATGGTTTCGCCGTTTTTGTCCCGAATGTGCGCGGCAGTACTGGATATGGTTTGAATTATACAAAACAGGTTGACCGGGATTGGGGAGGACAGGATCGATTGGACCATGTCCACGCATTAAAGGTTCTTGCAGATCACCCCCGGGTTGATACCAATCGCGCTGGTGTTGTGGGAAGATCATATGGCGGGTATATGACGCTTGTTCAGGCGTTCAGACACCCCAATCTTTGGAAAGCTGCAGTGGATATGTTTGGTCCGTTTGATTTGTTGACCTTCCTGCAACGGATACCTGAGACTTGGAAGCCATATTATCGGATTGCCCTTGGTGATGTTGACAAAGACCGCGAATTTTTGGTTGAGCGTTCACCCAAAACTTATGTTGACCAACTGGCGTGCCCCCTATTGGTTATTCAGGGCAAGAACGATCCCAGGGTGGTTGAGCAGGAATCGCGGGATTTGGTGGAACACCTCCGAGCGCAGGGAAAGACAGTTGACTATCTCATGTTTGAAAATGAAGGGCACGATGTGCTCAAATATGAAAACAGGGTTCGTTGTTATAATGCAATCACGGATTTCTTCCGAAAACATTTGATGGAAGAATAGGAGCATACGTGACCTGGAACCTGCATGGTACCCATGCTTGTGAAGGAGACCTGGCAGAACTTGTTGGGTTAAGACACAAGCATTTTATACTCAAACTTGTCAAGGGAGGGGTATTTCATACGCATCGTGGTATTTTGAGACATGATGAGTTAATCGGTATGCCCTGGGGCAGCCAGGTATTCAGCCATAACGGGAGCCCGTTTTTCCTTCTGCAGCCCCCCATTGGGGATGTATTAAGGGAACTTCCAAGGAACACACAAATCATTTATCCAAAAGAACTGGGATTTATTCTTGTGAACATGGGGATTGGTCCCGGTCAGCATGTGGTCGAAGCGGGTACTGGCTCAGGGGCATTGACCTGTGCGTTTGCATATATTATTGGCTCGGAAGGGAGGGTGACTTCCTACGAGGTTCGTCCGGATATGCAAAACATGGCGCGCCGCAACCTGGATAGGCTTGGACTTTTGGATCGGGTCGAATTAAAATTACAAAGTATTGAATCGGGATTCGATGAGACCGGTGTGGACGCATTGTTTCTGGATTTACCCAACCCCGAGGACTACATTCCTCAAGTTCGATGTGCGCTTAAATCCGGAGGATTCTTTGGCAGTATTCTTCCAACCGCAAACCAGGTGGAAAGGCTATTAATTGCGCTCAGGAAAAACGACTTTGCATTTGTGGAAGTATGCGAAATTATGCTCCGCTACTATAAACCTGAACCCCAACGATTTCGACCGACAGACCGGATGGTGGCACATACCGGTTACCTGATTTTTGGAAGACCTGTTATCATTGATCATTCCGAGGCATCCAGATTATTGTTGGATGAAGCCGGATTGGTGGACGCTCAACAAACACCAGAAGAATTGGATTTGAATCATCAATACAATGGGGGTACCAACGGCGAATGAACAATTTACTCATCGAAGCCTGCATCACTGAAAAATTTGGTAATTCTGCGAATAATGCCTGGAATAAAAACCAGAACGGATTCCGTCGAGCAGCTGTTCTGGTTCCACTGGTTTGGAGGGAAAAAGAATGGCATTTGTTGTTCACTCGGCGGACGGATACCTTGCACGATCATAAAGGTCAGGTTTCCTTTCCGGGTGGTGCTGCGGAGGAAAATGACTTAACACCCGAAACTACAGCCTTAAGAGAAACCTATGAGGAAATTGGCATCCAACCCATTGATGTGTATGTTTTGGGTTGGATGAAGAGTATGCATACAATTACCAAGTATATGATTACACCAGTCATTGGAAAAATTCCATGGCCAGTATCATTGAATATTTGTCATGATGAAGTTCTCCGCGTATTTACTATTCCGTTGAATTGGTTATCGGACCCATCCAACCGGGAAGTTCGGCAACTGACCATTCAGGGGTATCCGGATCAACTGGTTATTTATTTTAAAGAATACGATGGTGAGTTATTGTGGGGTATCAGCGCCCAAATTGTTGTCAACCTCATTCAAGCATTAAAATAAGAAAAACGGCAGACGAACTCTGCCGTTCATTCTTGTTTTCCCAGAAACAGGAAGACGATTAGTCGGGAATTTCCTCTTCCTTCTTACCGCGTTCGATTACTTCGGGTTCTTCGGCACCGGCTGCTTCTTCGGCAACTTCTTCGCCCATCTCGCCCGTGATAATGACAACCATTTCTTCGGGTTCTTCAAGGATTTCCACTTTTTCACTAACAACCAGGTCGCGGACATAAATACCATCCCCGATGTTTGCCAGTTTGGAGATATCCAATACTAATTTTTCGGGCAGGTCTTGTGGAAGAGCTTCAACTTCAATTTCATTAATGCCGGTCACCAGAACACCATTGAAATCTTTAATGGCAGGGGCAATTCCGGAAAATTCAATTGCAACTTTTGCGCGAATCTTTTCAGTTAAGGAAACAACCTGGAAATCAATATGGAGAAGCGTGCCCTTGATGTAATTGCGCTGCTTTTCCCGAACCAAAGCTGCATGTTCCTTGCCTTCAAGATCGATCGTAATAATGGTTGATGAACTGATGCCCATCAATGCCTTTGTTGTTGTGTGTAAATCCAGCAGGATGGGTGTGGGGGGGAATTGATGACCATACATGACAGCAGGAAGTTTTCCCTCGCGACGGAGAGCGCCAACCTGTTTGCCAATAACGGTCCGACGAGTTGCGTGCAGTACTACTTTATCCATTTCATATTATCCTTCGAGCGCCTCTCACCAGGAAGATGGTTACCATCGCTCTATTAATTGTGATTGGACCAGCCAATCGGCTGGATCCGCAAAAGTGAATTTTAGCTTCATTTATTAACCTTGTCAAGAAAAATTATCCCGAAACAAAGTTCGGGATAATTACAGGCTGGGGGTGAAGGATTCGAACCTCCACAAACAGATCCAGAGTCTGCTGTCCTGCCATTAGACGAACCCCCAAAACCAACGCCCCATATTTTACCACCACGTTTAAAAAACGTCCAGCACTAGATTAATTGTTCATTTTCATGAAAAGCCGTGATAAGATGATTTTTGTGATTAATAGATTGCTTGGTTGTTTTTTTGATATGCTGTATCACCAGTTGGCGGCTGCTTATGACCTTGTGGCATGGCTGGTGTCTTTTGGAAGATGGTACCGGTGGGTTGAAAAAGTTATTCCATTGATTTCTGGACGGGATGTGTTGGAGATCGGCATTGGGACAGGATATTTGCAATCCAGGCTCATGGCGGGTCAATTTCGCCCGGTGGGTTTGGATGAAAGTCAACAAATGTGCAGGATATCCAATCGGCGGATACGCAAGATTGGAACAGAGGCTTGCAAGATTGTCAGGGGGGACATGAAGCAATTGCCTTTTTCAAACAACACCATGGATTCGGTTGTTTTAACATTTCCAACAGAAGTGGTTTTTTTTGAACAAACCTTAAACGAAGTTAATCGCGTATTGAGAACAGGGGGCAGAGTGGTGATCCTGCTGGGGGTTCAATGGGTTGGGGGATCCATCCCATCAAAATTTTATCAAATACTTTATCAGATTACGGGTCAATCGTTTGATTGTTCTGGTCATTCTCTGGATGTTCTCAATGATCAGTTTTCCTTGTTTGATACACACGAAATGATCAAAATACATGATCATGATGCGGTTTTGTGGATCCTTGTGGCACAAAAACTGACTGGTCAACAGCGTGGGAATGAAGTAAAATTCAATACATGGAAATTCAGGCAGCAGTAGCAAAAATCAGTAAATTTGGTTCCAGAATCAGTGGGGATACGCTGGAAATTGTCGAACGCCCAAATGGGGGAGTATCCATTGTGCTTGCTGATGGGCGATCATCCGGACATGATGCCAAGGCTATTTCATCCCTTGTTGTTCGAAAGGTGATCGGTTTACTTGCCGATGGCGTTCGTGATGGTGCAGCGGCTCGGGCAGCATCGGACTACTTATTTACTGTATACGAAGGCAAGGCATCTGTATATTTGAGCATTCTCTCTGCAGACCTCCAAACGAATACCCTGGTCATTACCCGCAATAACCAAACCCCGGTTTTTATTGCCAATCTTGACCATATTGAGTGTGTGAGTGGTGAAAGCCAGGCAATTGGCACGGAAAGAAATATCAAGCCTTCCATCCTGGAAATCCCGTTGCAAGCGGATTCCACCATTGTCATGTACACGGATGGACTTGGACATGCTGGAGAAACTGTGGGGGAGAATCTGGATATCTGTACAACCTTGCTTGGTTTACTGGACGAGCAGGCTCCAACTGCACAGCATATAGCTGACACGACGCTAAATCACGCCATACGCCTGGACCAGGGACGCCCTAATGATGATATGAGCATTGTTGTTTTACGGGTGGTTTCCACGACAACAGATCATGTGCGGAGAATGATCGTTCGCTTCCCCGTAGATTAAGGCTCATCTACGCCGGCGTTTGTGGCGGTACATATTATCGTCTGCCAGTGCAATTGCCTCTTCCAAAGATTCGCTGGAATACGTAATTGCACCACCCACAGAGAAGGATATGACCTCTTCCTGGCGGCAATTTGTGTTGTATTGATCCAATGCCAGATTTAGGTGGGCAATACAATCCTCAATGCCCGATTGGTTGATCTCGGGAAGGATAATCGCAAATTCATCCCCTCCAATTCGGGCAAGAAGATTTGAACTTGATATATTCTCATTGAGAATCTCAGCAACCCGAATAATCGCTTTATCTCCAGCCAAATGTCCTCTCGAATCGTTTATTGTTTTTAACCCATCAATATCTACAATGATTATACCGATTGGAAATAGTTGTTTTGTTTGGAAAATTTGTAATTGGGATTCAAAATAGGTTCGATTGAATAAACCTGTAAGTTGGTCATGCGAACTGAGATAAATCAGTTGATTTTCCTCAATTTTCCTTTGGGTGATATCACGGAAAATGGCAAATACACCAGTGAATTTGCCATTTGCATCAAAGCGCGGATTGGATGTAACCAATAAACACCGTTCCCGTTTATCAGCACGCAGGATCATCAACTCGTACGAGGATATCAATCCTTTTCGGCGGTTTTCCAACTGGGTGAGTACCAATTGTTGTTGCTCTGGATTAAGAAATTGTCTCAGATTCAATCCCACAATATTTTCAGGAAGCAATCCCAGAATGGCGCCTCCAGCCGAGTTGATGTACTCAAAAAACAAATGGTCATTAAGGATGGTGACGCCTTCCCCCTGGTTTTCAACCAGGGAGCGGTACCGTGTTTCGCTTTTTCTGAGGGCAGTCTCTGTCTCGTAATGATGGGTTTTATCCTGGAGGTAAATATATACAAGTGGATGACCATTTCCAGAATCGTCAGTAATAACTGTTGCTTCAAACATTATGGTAGATCGATTGTTTTGTGTCTTAACCAGAAATTCGAAACGAAAACAAGTATGGTGGGGAATTGTTTCCGGGAGGTGAGCTTGAATGCTTTCCCAGATTTGACCTTCAAATTCACTTGATGACGGATGATCCCCAACCATTTGGTGATACGTTGGATTGGCGTACATAATATTAAGATGGATATCCGTTACCAGGCAACCAATCGGGAGTCTTTCCAATAGCCGCAAAGTATCGATTCCAGCATGGTGTAAGTTGGAATTGGTAATCATTGGTACAATCCTGACCAGTAAACAATACAATTTTTATAAGATTATAATACAATTAAATACCAACCAAGCTGGTTGCTTCAACAAAAATGGGGAGATAAATAGTTTTCAGGCGATCCAATCTGACAAAAAGTCCTGGTGTAATACAGGAACAAATTCCACAAAGCGGTATTCTGCAAGATTGTGTTTTTGATAAGGATCATTTGAGAAAAATTCCTTAACCTCATCCATTGTGCTGGCGCAGGCAATTGCAATTCCGCCCACTCTGGGTTGCTTGGGTCCAGAAACAAGTAACAACCCATTATCGTACCCGTCTTTTAAGAAGGCACGGTGCTCCGGCAGGATATCACCCAGTTCCTCGGCTGGTACAAGGTAAGTAATTTCAATAAGAAACATATTTTTTGTCATATCCAATCCTTAATTGGGAGATCGAGTTGATCTATTTTATAACAGAATCTTCAGGGCTTATGGTAATATCATTCGAGGAAATATTATGGATGCGAAGTATTGGATGAAAAAATCACTCAAGGATCTCACCCAGGAAGAGTGGGAAGCGTTATGTGATGGTTGCGGTCAATGCTGCCTGTTTCGCCTGGAGGATGAGGACACTGGCGAAATCTTCACGACAAATATCGCCTGCAAATTACTGTGCCATGAAACCTGCACCTGCCTGGATTATTCCCATCGATTTGAGATAATCCCCAACTGCCTCCAATTATCATCAGAAAATGTAGCCAAATTGTCCTGGCTTCCAAGAACCTGTGCATATCGATTGGTATCCGTACACATGGATTTGCCCGAATGGCATCCCTTGAAAACCGGCAGAAGTGAAAGCGTATATCAAGCCGGAATTTCCGTCAAAGGCAAAATTATCTCGGAAGAGTTGGTTGACCCAGAACAGTATTTTGATTATGTTGTGGATTGGTGGGATTAATGATCCATATTGTTGTTGCGTCCAATAATCCGGTTAAATTGGCAGCTGTTACCAACGGTTTTACTTCTGTATTCTCAGATGATATCATCCTTCATCCGGTTTCGGTTCCCTCCAATGTATCTGACCAGCCGATGAGTGATTGTGAAACGCTTGAGGGGGCAAAAAACAGGGCGCAAAACGCCAGGCGGGAATTTACTGATGCGGATTTCTGGGTTGGCATTGAGGGGGGAGTCGAATTTTTGGATGGAAAATTGGCGGCTTTTGCCTGGGTGGTAATCCTAAACGGAAATGTTCTTGGGTCCGCGCGCACCGGAGCCTTTTTTCTACCTTTGCAAGTATCTGCGCTCGTTGGAGATGGGATGGAATTGGGCGAAGCAGATGATCTTGTATTTGGGCAAATCAATTCCAAACAGCAAAACGGAGCGATTGGAATTCTGACAAATGATTTGATTGATCGGGAAAGCCTGTACCGCCCGGCTGTGATTATGGCGCTAATACCTTTCCTCAATCCCACCCTGGATTTTGGCTGATATCGTTGTATTAGAATAGAGCCCGAATCGTGAGGAGCAATCCAAAGATGATCAGGGGAATTCCAATAATTGCTCCAATTACAGTTGCGCTTAAGATGACGCCAACCACAATAAATACCAGACCAAGGATGGCTCCCATCAATCGTCCGGTAATTTCAAGTATAAAAATGACCAGTTTCCAAATTAACCAGAATGGAAACAAATACCAGGGTACTTTCTTTTGTTCTTCCTGATGATTCATATGATTACCTCCAATTCCATATACGGATGTTTTCGGGATTTGTTTCACCCGATTTTTCTTTTTCTTGTGTATAATCGTTCATATTTCTAGTTTAATTACAACGATTGAAAACACTTATCACAAACACGGCAATTCTGACAATGGGTTTGGAGAAATCCATTCTTGAAAACGCGCCCGTAGCGATTGATCAGGATCAGATATGGGGTGTAGGCATTATTCCACCAGACTTTCACCCGGATGAAATTGTGGATGGATATGGCTGCGTTCTCATGCCTGCCTTTTTTAATGTCCACACCCACGCAGCGATGACGCTGGAAAGGGGATGGGCGGAAGACCTTGCTTTTGAAGATTGGCTAAACAAGAAGATTTGGGTTGCCGAGTCGGCTTTGGAGGAGGAAGATATCTATTGGGGGGCTTCCCTGGCGGCTGTCGAAATGATTCAGTCGGGGATTGTTGGGTTTGCCGATCACTATTTCTGGATGGATCAGGTTGCGCGTGTTGTGGAAGATTGTGGGATGAAAGCTTTGCTTGCCTGGTGTCATTTTGGAAATGGCGTTGATCAGGAATTGGGCAAAAAATCGTTTGAGGACACCATTTCCTTTGTTGAGCGATGGAAGAACGGTGCGGGCGGACGAATTAAGACATCCATGGGGCCCCATTCCACGTATATGGACCCGCCTGATGTACTACAAAATTTTGCCCGTGAAGCATTGCGGTTGGGAGTTGGGGCTCATATTCACTTGAGCGAATCACTGGAACAGGTGCAGAATTCCAGAAAAAATTTTGGGAAAACACCAGTTGCTCATTTGGATGAATTGGGGTTATTATGCTTGCCTGAGCCAACCATTGTTGCCCACTGTAATGTACTGGAAACCGAGGATTACGAATTGCTTTCCAGAAATTCTGTCTTCGTTGCCCACACCCCGAAAACGTATATGAAACTGGCAATGGACATGCCTCTTGTTGAAAAAATGCATCAACAAGGAATACGGGTTGCACTGGGTACCGATGGACCAGCTTCCAACAGCGATTTCAACATGTGGGAAATGATGCGGTTGACTGGATTATGCCAAAAATTCATTCATCATGATCCAACGGTGATGGATCGTACCTCACTTGTTGAAATGGCTACCAGAATATCTGCTACGGCAATGGGATTTTCCGATTCTGGCATCATCCAAGTGGGGAATAAAGCAGATCTGATCCTGGTGGACACATCATCACCACATATGATTCCAAGACATGACCTGGTGGCTGGGCTTGTTTACTCAGGTCAGCCGGGAGATGTTCGTGCGGTATGGTGTGATGGGGTTTGTTTGTATAAAAACGGGAACTTTCTTACATTGGATTATGAGAGAATCTGTTATGAGGCTGAAAAACGAGCGTTTCGTTTAACGGGTAAAGAAATGAAAAATATGCGGACTTACAATGCTTAAGCAATCAGAGGAGAAAAGTATGGCACACAATATTAATCACAGCGATGAACCGATCCGGCTTTTTAAATCAAATTTTTTGGAATTTTTTACTCATATCAGTCCTGTGGTGGTTGTGCTCATCTGGCTTCCGGTGTCCGGCTACTTCCTGACGCGCGGGATCCAAAGTATACAAGATGGACACGCCTGGTGGTTTGTTCCTGTTGCATTTCTCCTTGGGTTGTTTTTATGGACATTTACCGAATATACAATGCATCGATTTGTCTTTCATTTCAAGCCACGCACAAAATGGCAGGAAAGATTGGCATTCTTATTCCATGGCGTGCATCATCATCAACCCCAGATGAAAACAAGGCTTGTTATGCCCCCCGTGGTCAGCATCCCGCTTGCTTTGATTGTTTATACAATAATCTGGCTCATATTTGATGTCCTATTCGGGCTCTCCTGGTGGGTTGCTCCGGCTTTCTCTGGTTTACTGTTGGGCTACCTATTATACGACCTGACGCATTATGCCACGCATCATTTTCCAATGCGATCCGGTTACTTAAAATTTCTCAAGCGGTATCATATGCAGCATCATTACAAGACGCCCGATCAACGATATGGCGTTACAGTTGTGTGGTGGGATCGGGTTTTTAATACCTATCCGGCAGATTAACCGGATTTATGCGGCTTCTGGTTCAGATGCAGGTGGATCTGCTTTATGGAATGGATCGTATGCCGCGTGCATCTGGTAGCGGAACTGGCGGGTATATAACCGGTAATATTTGCCGCCGAGGCGAAGCAATTCGTTGTGAGTTCCCATTTCGGCAATTCGTCCATTTTCAACCACCAGTATCCGGTCCGCGCGCTTGATGGTGGAAAGCCTGTGAGCAATCACAAAACTTGTGCGTCCTTCCAGAAGGGCTTCCATACCCTTTTGGAGATATGCTTCTGTCAGAGTATCCACTGAACTGGTCGCTTCGTCCATGATAAATATTTCCGGCTGAGCCAAAATCGCTCGCGCCAGGCTGATGAGTTGTTTCTGACCAGTTGATAACAGGTTGCCGCCTTCACCAACAGGCTCATCATAACCCTTATCAAGGTGCATGATAAACTCGTGTGCACCAGCCAGGTGGGCAGCATTTTCCACATCCAAATCCAAAGCATCCAATTTACCGTATCGAATATTCTCTCGAATGGAACCAGAGAAGAGGTGTGGAGTTTGTAGAACCACACCGATTCTTGAATGAATGGAATGCAGCGTAAATTGCGTATAGTCAATTCCGTCAATGAGGATATGACCTTCCTTAGGTTCGTAAAAGCGACACAACAAATTAACAATCGTCGATTTTCCTCCCCCTGTTGGTCCAACCAATGCAATCATTTCACCCGGTTGAATTTCGAGGGAAAAGTTCTCCAGGACGGGTTGGTCGTCATCATAAGAGAAAGATACATTTTCAAATGTGATCTTGCCTCGAATGGTGCCCGGGTCGTATGAATTGGGGCGGTCGAGCACATCTGGTACTGAATCAGTGAGTGAGAATATTCGTTCCGCTGATGCGATGGCGTGTTGCATTTCGGCAAATACTCTAGCCAGGTCTTGGATAGGCCACATCATAAAGGTGATGTAGGAAATGAATGCCTGAATACCGCCCACAGATAAGCCACCAATTGTCGATTGATAGCCACCGTACCATACAATTGCTCCAACTGCGAATGCAGTGACCAACTGAACACTAGGGAGAAACAAGGCACTTAACCATGTTGCTCGATAAGATGCCCTGTACATATCAGCGGTAATTTCACCAAATTCACGTAAATTCTCGTTTTCCCGAACAAGGGCTTTTACAACCCGTACACCTGTGATGTTTTCGTTGTAGGCACCAACAATTTTGGAGTTTTGTTTACGGACTTTTCGGTATTGTTTGATAATTCTTTTTCGGAATTCAATGGCAATAACAAACAGGATTGGAAGAATGCCCAGAACAATGAGGGCGAGTTTCCAAGGCTGAATCCAAAATACCCCAAGTGATCAGTTCTGATACACGTTCAGTATCGGAGGTGACTCGAGCCATAATCCAGCCAACGGGTGTTTTGGAGAAGTATGCCAAGGAAAGCTTTTGAAGATGGTTAAACATGTTTTGGCGTAGATCATACCGAATGCGCTCTCCAAGTATTCCCACCATGTAGATAAAACCAAATACACCAATTGCCTGAATGACAATTAAGCCTCCGTAAAGAGCCAGAATCCTGATTAATGCATCGGGATTTCTGGCGATAATTCCTTCATCAATAATTTGTTTGCCAAGGTATGTGAAAAATGAATCGAGCCCCGATACGATGAGAATGGTGCCCAGAAAACCAGCCACCATTTTCCAATGAGGTTTAGCCAAAGAAAGGATGCGACGGAATGTTTTCCCGTTAAATTTGGTTTGAAATTCTTCTTCCTCAAAAAACTCAGCTGACACTTTGGATCTCCTTTTCAAGATCTGTTTCAATTCGGGTTTGGATTTCAAAGATATCGCGATACATGCCCGGTTGTGAAACCAGATCTTCATGAATGCCACGTTGGATTACCCGTCCATTTTCCAACACCAAAATCAAGTCTGCATTCATGATGGATTGAATGCGATGCGCAATGACGAAAGAGGTTCTTCCTTGCATCAGCGATTGAAGGGCTTGCCGTATTTCTGCTTCGGTTTCTGTATCCACGGATGATGTACTGTCATCTAAAATCAATATTCGCGGATTTTTCAATAAAGTTCGGGCAATGGCAACCCGTTGCTTTTGTCCACCTGAAAGCGTGACACCCTTTTCGCCCACCAATGTTGCGTAACCTTCCGGGAAGGTTAAAATAACATCGTGGATGGCAGCAGCCTTTGCGGCTGCTTCAATTTCCTCCTGTGTAACCTCTCTGCCTACTCCGTAAAGGATATTCTCCCGGATGGATCGTGAAAATAGAAACGGTTCCTGTTCCACAATACCAATTTGGGTTCTCAGGTACTGCTTTGAATATCGTTTCAGTTCCATCCCATCAAGCAGGATTTGTCCTTCTGTGTAATCATAAAAGCGGGGGAGCAAGTTCACAAGAGTGGTTTTTCCTGATCCGGTTGAGCCGAGTAGGGCGACCACCTGCCCGGGATGACATTCAAAACTGATATCCTTCAAAATCGCTGAATTTTCTTCGTACTCAAATCCTACACGGGTAAATACAACATGCCCTGTGGAATTTTCCAAATGTGGTTCACCAGAATCCATATCTTCACGGCGTTGTTTGATAATATCAAGCACTCTACCAAAGGACACCATACCTGTTGAAAGTTGAACAATAATGCGTCCCAAATTTCTCATCGGGTAAATAATCCAGATAATTAAGCCAACATACGCAAGGTAAGTTCCAATACTGATTTCACCATTGATTGCCATGGTGGCACCAAAAAAATACCCC
>JAGVUS010000242.1 GCA_019136175.1 Chloroflexota bacterium
GAAAGTTGTATGGATCCTGATCATAAAACCATTCTGGAAGCCAGGAACTTACGGAAAGTATTTGGCGGTTTGGTGGCTGTGGATGATGTCAACATCGATATCCAGGAATACAGCCTGCATTCCATTATTGGTCCAAATGGCGCAGGGAAGACCACCTTATTTAACATGATTTCAGGAGTCCTGCGACCCACCCGGGGGCAAATCATCTTCAAGGGACGGGATATCACCCATTTGCCAACCCACCAGATTGCCCATGCGGGAATTGGCAGATCCTTTCAAATCACCAATATTTTTCCAACCCTTTCTGTTCTGGAGAATATCCGCTTGGCGAGCCAAGCCATGGGGAAAGATTCACTTCGATTATTTCACCTTGCAGATGGTCTGAATAAATATATCCAAAAAGCAGAAGAAGTCATTGCCCTGGTCGGACTGACTGGAAAAGAATTAATACCTGCAATGAGTCTGTCTCACGGGGAAAAACGGAAACTTGAAATCGGGATCATGCTGGCTGGTGACCCGGAGCTCCTTTTGTTGGATGAACCAACCGCAGGCATGTCCAGTGAGCAGGTACCGGCACTCTTGGAAATCATCCAGAAAATTCGCAATCTCGGGACCAAAACCATTGTTCTGGTGGAGCACCGCATGGATATGGTGATGACCATTTCAGACTATATTACCGTAATGCATCTGGGTAATGTACTGGCAGAGGGGACGCCACAGGAAATTTCCAATACCCAGTCTGTCCAGGACGCTTACCTCGGCGCACTGTATGGACACATCACTGAGAAAAAGGAGGCATGAATGGAACCCATTCTCACCCTTGATTCCATCCATACCTTTATTGGGCAATTTCACATCCTGGAAGGTGTGACATTATCTGTACCTCGCGAAAGCATCACCGTTCTACTGGGAAGAAACGGAGCAGGCAAGACAACAACATTAAAATCCATTATTGGGTTGACGCCCCCGCGGCATGGCAAGGTCATTTTTGACGGAATCGAATTACGCGGCAAACGGGCTTATGATATTGCCAACCTGGGGATTGGATATGTTCCGGAACACCGGGCCATCTTCAGAAATTTATCCGTTTTGGAAAATCTTAAAATTGCCGAAAAGAAACGCGGTGATTTGGATCGAAAAGCCGACTTTATCTTTTCCCTATTTCCCGACTTAAAACGTCTGTATCGATTGCCGGGCAATCATCTCTCCGGCGGTCAGCAGCAAATGCTGGCTGTTGCCCGGGCACTGGTGGCGGATAATAAATTGTTGCTGATTGATGAACCCAGTGAAGGTTTAGCTCCCATCCTGATTGAACAAATGATGGAGGCCATTAAGGAACTGAGTAAAACAACAACCATCCTGTTGGTTGAACAAAACTTTATCATGGCAAGCCAGTTAGGTGAATTCTTTTACATTATTGATGATGGTAAAACTGTGGAAAACGGCCTCATGTCAGAACTGGTGAACAACCAGGATTTGGTCAAAGAATACCTGGGTGTCAGCATTGGAAAAACCGGAGGTGTGGAATGATCCAGAAAAGAAGTTGGAAAAATGCCATCCCCGGTTTTTTGGTTGCCCTTGTGGTCATTCTTTTGGGAGTGGCGGGATATAACTTCATGGGGGAGGCAAGCTTTGTACGGACTGCGCTATCCGGCTTAACACTGGGGGCGCTGTATTTTATGGTGGCAGCAGGACTGACCATTATTTTTGGGTTGATGGATGTCCTCAACTTTGCACATGGTGCCATGTTTATGACTGGCGCTTACATTGGCTGGCAGTTTTATGCCAATCCCACATTTTTGTTTGGTCTCCTGCCCTTGATTCTTGCATTCGTCACTGGATTGACTACCACCAGCCTTTGGCTTCCTTATGTAATCAAATGGAACCTCACCGAAGTCTGGCAAACCAGAATCCGGACCATTTTTATTGTGGCTGGTCTGGGGCTGGTTGTGATCGGTTTTTGGAAATTGGATATCCTGGGGCTGGCACAAACAGCCATGGTGGCTGCCATGACAGCTGCCAACCCTCTGGCAGAAGCCACTCCTCAGGAAGCACTTTCCATTTTCTGGTATCGTCCTGCTCTGGTCATGCTTGGTGGCATCTTTCTTGCTGTGGCGTCTGCCAGACCCGGTGATAAAACCCAGATTATCCACACCGATCAACCGGCATTAAAGTGGATTCGCTTGGGTATATTGATCGTGCTTACCCTGATTGCCAGCATCTATCGGGAGGACGCCTCGATTGCCGTCTTGAAAATGAACGGTGATTTGCGTTTTATCCTGGCATTGATGGTTGGAATGGGAGCAGGCGCAGGGTTGGGTGCAGTTGTGGAAATCAGTTTAATTCGTCCCTTATATGCCAGACCCTTCTATATCATCCTGGTAACATCCGGGATCGGGTATGTCTTAAGGGAGGTTGTCCAACTCTTATGGACCCCGGTTGCGTATGCCATGGAAAGACCACCCGCGTTTTCCCAACCAGGCAAGGCAGAAAACATTTTTGCCTGGTTTAGCGGACATAATTTGACCATCAATATCATGGGAGTGACCTTCCCAAGCTACCGCCTCTTTATTATTGCATTGGGACTGGTCATGTTGTTAACATTGTGGTTGATCATGCGCTACAGCCGGTTTGGAATGATCATTCGGGCAGGTGTGCAGGATCGGAACATGGTGGAAGCACTTGGCATTAACGTGCGTCGGG
>JAGVUS010000454.1 GCA_019136175.1 Chloroflexota bacterium
CAGCTTTCGATCAGGCTGGAACCACCATACCCGATCTCGGTCCAGTTCCCGTCCACAAACACATTTGCAATGGGTGCATGGTATTCGTCATGGACCAGGATGTCCACGTAGGCAACCCACGAATTGGCATCATCTTCTGCGGTGCCGTCCATATCGGCAAGGTGAATCGCCGGGGTGGGGGTGAAGGTGGGGGTTGGCGTAATGGTATTCGTTGGTGTGGGTGTCACCGTGGCGGTTGGGGTGGGTGTGGGGGTGATGGTGGCGGTGTGGGTCGGCGTGGGCGTGCTTGTAATGGTGGGAGTGACAGTCTCTGTTGGCGTTTGCGTCAGTGTCGGCGTTGGCGTGACAGTTGGGGTATGTGTTTCTGTGGGTGTTGGTGTGGGAGTGCCAGTCGGCGTTGGCGTACCGGTCTGTGTCGGCGTTGGTGTCAGCGTGGGAGTGTCAGTTGGTGTAGGCGTACCGGTCTGTGTTGGAGTCGGTGTAGGAGTGCCAGTCGACGTGGGCGTATTGGTCTGCGTCGGTGTCGGCGTGGGGGTATCGGTTGGTGTGGGCGTACCGGTCTGTGTTGGTGTCAGCGTGGGGGTGTCGGTTGGTGTGGGTGTGCCAGTATGTGTCGGCGTCAGCGTGGGGGTATCGGTTGGTGTGGGTGTTGGCGTCAATGTTGAGGTTGGTGTCGGCGTGGGGGTATCGGATGGTGTGGGCGTACCGGTATGGGTTGGTGTCGGCGTGAGGGTATCGGTTGGTGTGGGTGTTGGCGTCAATGTTGAGGTTGGCGTGGGAGTGCCAGTCGACGTGGGCGTACTGGTCTGCGTCGGTGTCGGTGTCAGCGTGGGGGTGTCAGTTGGTGTGGGTGTTGGCGTCAATGTTGGGGTTGGCGTGGGAGTGTTGGTTGGTGTGGGCGTACCGGTATGGGTTGGTGTCGGCGTGGGAGTGTCAGTTAGCGTAGATGTGGGTGTACCGGTATGGGTTGGCGTTGGCGTGGGTGTTGGCGTCAACGTTGGTGTCGGCGTGGGGGTGCGAGTAAGCGTGGATGTAGGCGTGCTTGAATGTGTTGCTGTTGGATTGTTGGTGTCGGTGTGGGCGTGTGGGTAATTGTACTGGTTGGGGTTGCAGTAGATGATTGGGTGATTGTTGGAGTGGGTGTTCGCGTGTGTGTTGGGCTGCTGGTCGCAGTCCTGGTAGCAGTGCGGGTTGCCGTTGTGGTGCGGGTGGGGGTGCGCGTCCTGGTGGGCGTTCGCGTGGGAGCGCTGGTTGCCATCCGGCTGGAGGTGGCTGTGGCAGTCACCCGGCTGGTGGCGGATGGGGTGATGGATGCCAATGGCGGAATAATCGGCGTCACCTGTGTTGGGATGCCGGTGAGGGTAGTTGACGGGATAACGATGGACACTGTTGGCGTCATACCGATCCGGGCTGTGGCGGTGGGAATGGGTGTTTGCAGTCCATCCTCAAAGTCCTTCATGCGGGTGGCAATACCCACATTGGGTGTGGGTTGATCCAGGAGGATGTTCTCGACAATTTCAATGCTCAGGGGTTGGAATGGAGTTGGCTGTCCGTCGGCACTGTAATCCGCAGTTCCGGTCGCCAGGACGACGGGCAGAATGGCAGCGCTCTTTCCAATCGAGAAAGGGTTAATAAAAACAAATGAGAGCAGGCACAGGCACAACCCCAGCAGGATCAACAGGGGCAGCAGCAGGTACTGGCGGTCCCGTTTCTTCTCATCCCTGCCGGATGTTGGGTTAACCGGTTCGGTGGACATCCACCCCATCCCCTGCGGATAGAGGTATCGGGAACAAATCCGGGCTGATATCCGCCACAATTCTTAAAAAGACTTCCACAACGTTTGGATCAAAATGGGTACCGGCTCCCTGCTGGATGACGACCAGTGCGTCCTCAACCGGCATGGCTTTGCGATAGACCCGGTCCGTGGTAATGGCATCCCATACATCGCAAACAGCAAATATCCTGGCGGCAAGCGGGATTGTCTCACCTCTCAGCCCTTGCGGATAGCCGGTGCCATCCCAGCGTTCATGATGGCTGTATGGAATATCCAGCGCGGGTTGAAGATAATCAATCCGGGAGAGAATTTCGTGGGCATAGGTGGGATGCCGCCGCATAATGATGAATTCTTCCTCGGTCAGTTCCGTGGGTTTGTTCAGGATGGCGTCCGGGATGCCCATTTTGCCGATATCATGCAGCAGGGCGCCCCGCCTCAGGTGAACCAGTTCCTCGCCCTGAATTCCCATTTCAGATGCCAGGCGTACCGCCATGTCTGCCACGCGCTCATCGTGATGAGCCGTTTCCTTTTCCCGTAATTCCAATGCCAGTGCCCATCCCAGCAGGGTGGTGTCATATGTTTCCAAGATTTCCGTGTTTGCCTGGTTAAGATCAGTAACCATCTGGTTAAAAGTGTGGGTCAAATCGGTCAACTCGTCGTTCATGCGCGGTGCGGGAACCTGGATTTCCAACTCTCCCCGACTGATTGCCTTGGATGCATCGGTCAGCCCCACCAGGGGGCGCGTGATGCTGTTGGCGATCAGCAAACCAGTCAGAATGATCAATACAAAAACAGCCAGGACAAACAGGAAGGTGCTGACCCGGGTCGGGATGCTGGGATTGATAAAGATGGGTTCTGCAAAGGTCACCCCCAGCATGCCCAGGTCCTGCCCGCGTGCCTTCCATGGGCTGATTAACTCCACAAAATCGGTTTCCAGGATGCGCAGCGGGCGGGTGGAACTGTTTTGCAGGTTTTTGACGGGTGTCAGTGTGGCATCATCCAGCGCCGGGATGGATGCCAGATCAAAGGAGCTGGAAAGGGGAGTGCCAGCCAGGTCATAGAGTGTGATTCGTGCCAGGGTCTGGTCCCGCAGGTGTGTGGTGAGTGTTTTCAACGTGATTCCGACCAGGATGGCGCCTGCCGGTTGATCCTGGGCTCCGTACACCGGTCCAGCCACATAAAAATGAACCTGGTCACCCTGCTGGACAATTCCGCTGTATTTATCCCCGCGCGGGTCCACCCTGGTTTGCAAAACGTTTTGCACAAAAGTATAATCGTGGAAAAGCCTGTCCCCATCGCGGGAAAATTGATATTCCTCCACCGGGTTGCCGGGTTGGTGGCGCATGGAGAATACCAGGTTTCCTCCTGCATCCAGGAATTCCACCGCCTCCACTTGCTGGTTGATGGCAATGGGCAGGCAGCTGCTGCGCAGGCTGTCCACATCACCACCAGCCAGCGCCTCGGGGACTCCGGATGTATATGCCATCAGACGCAGTGCTTCCAGTTGGTTGTTTTCCTCTGTCACCATCCATTCTGCAGCCAGTTTGCCGCCTTCCATTAGTTGATTATGAAACCGCTCACTGGCATTTTCGAACACGATCCTGGTTGCAATCAAAGTCCCACCCAAAATCAAGCCCACCCCAAGCAGCAGGAAAGGAATAATGATTTTCAGCCGAAAGGGCAGACGGAGGGTGTTAAAATAATTGCGGATTGTTGGCAGAAGCTTGTTCATGGCTGATTGGAGTTGGAAAACCAGCTTGTATGACAGGGGTGCCGATTGGGATACCCACTATATTCATTATTTTATATGATTAATGGTAAGCTGACTATAAAAAAGTCTTTACAGTTCTGAAAGCAGGACATTC